>JBFLZD010000006.1 GCA_040756435.1 Spirochaetota bacterium
TGTTACTTATTCTCACATTATCAATAATGATAAAAAATTTTATTTAGGCGATAATTTTTATAGATTAATTGGTTGCCAAAAAATATCATTATGCTTACATAGAGACAATTCAAAATAATTAACATCGCTAACAGTCTATAGCATCTAACCTTTTTACCACATGCTAAACGTATATTACGATATCAACAAAGTTATTAACAATTGTTGATAACTAAATGGGTTATTATTATGACAGATTCAACAGTAACAATCTGGAACAAGGTTTTGGGTTCTGTAGAAACATATATTAATAAGCAATCTTTTAATATGTGGTTTAAAAATACAGAACCAGTGGCCTTTAACGAAAATATTCTTGTTGTTAAAGTGCCTGATGATGTAGCAAAACGGCATATTTCTGATCATTATGCCTCTTTGATTCATTCAATCATCAAAGAACAGACAGGCAAAGAAATAGTATGCGAGTTTGTTACAGGCAATGGATTCAAAGAGCCAGTAATTAATGCTCCTTTGCCCATCACCAACGATGATAAGAAAGAAACATTGCAGTTTCCCACTATATTGAATCCAAATTATACATTTGAAAACTTTGTTATTGGTCCTAATAATCAACTTGCACATGCTGCAGCTATCTCGGTATCAAAGGCACCAGCCACGCAATACAATCCATTATTCATTTATGGCGGTACTGGCCTTGGAAAAACACATCTCATGCAGGCAATAGGTCATAGAATCATTCAGGAACGACCATACCTTAATGTACTGTATGTACCCTGTGAACAGTTTATTAACGAATTTATTCAGGCTATTAGAGCAAACACGCTTTCAAGTTTTAAGATCAAATACCGTAATGTTGATATTTTGTTGATAGATGATATTCAGTTTATTGAAAAAAAAGAGCAAACACAGGAAGAATTTTTCCATACATTCAATACCCTACATAACAGCAAAAAACAGATAGTTATTTCCAGTGATAGGCCACCAAAAGAGCTTTCAACCCTTGAGGAAAGGCTGCGAACACGATTTGAATGGGGTATGATTGTAGATATACAACTACCTAATCTGGAAACACGGGAAGCCATATTACGAAATAAAGCAGAGAAAATTAAAATTGAATTGTCTGATGAAGTATGCAATTACATAGCTCGCAGAATAAAATCCAGTATACGTGCACTTGAAGCTGCGTTGGTTAGATTAAGCATGGTTTCATCTATCTATAATCAACCCATTACTGTACAATTGGCAAAAGACCATTGCAAAGACCTTTTTGATGTTGACAGCAACAAAAAGATTACTGTACAGGATATTATGGTAAAAGTTGCTTCAAAATTTGGTATCAGTGTTGAAGATATTATTTCAAAAAACAGACAGAGTAAAGTAGTTCAGCCACGTTTTATTGCAATGTATTTAGCACGAAGATTAACTGAATTAACAACCATTGAGATTGGAAAAGAATTTGGTGATAGGGACCATTCCACTGTACTTAATGCTATCAATAACATTGAGAAATCCATCGAGGAAGATATCGACTTTAAAGAAGTTATTGATGAATTAATTTCAGAATTGCGAAGTTAATAACCTGTTAAAAAATTGTTAAGAATTATTGATAATATTGCATCTTTTAACAAAATTTGTAGTACATTATTTCTATGGTTTACACTTTTACAATACTCTATGAAAACAATAGTTGTTATTCACAAATTACATTTTTTAAAAACGCTGAAGAATTCAGACTTTTACTTAGTTATTCACAATATTTACATTACTACTACTAACACTTATTTTAATAAGTTTATAATAAATTAGTAATATTAGCAATGGTGGTGTGTACAATGATAATTGAAGTTGATAAAGTACAGTTAATTAAGGCAACAACAATAGCAGATTCTGTTGTTAGTGCAAAAAGCATTAATACAATACTAACACAGTGTCTTTTTAATGTGGATGGTGATACGCTTACCATAACAGGAACTGACAATGAGATAGGAATAAAAACGCAGCTGGATATTGTTTCAGATGACAATTGTTCCTTCACTTTAAGCGGGAAGCGTTTGGTAAGTCTTTTAAAAGAGTTTCCAGATGGTGTAGTAGTACTTGATGTTAATACTACCAACGTATCTATTTCATCAAAATCAGGTATGGTTAAAGGACAGTATGTGCTGGTAGGATCTTCAGCTGAAGAATACCCTGCTATACCTGAATTTAATTTAAAAAATGCAATAGAAATAGAACAAAAGACTTTCAGCGAAATGATAAGTAAAACTGTTCATGCTGCTGCTCATGATACCGTAAAACCAATTTTTAATGGTGTGTATATAGTTTCAGAAGATGAAAAATCCATGACAGTTGTTGCCACAGATTCAAGACGATTATCAATGATAAAAAAAGATATTACCGGTAGTTCTACCATAAAAAATGGTTTTATTTTGCCCCTAAAAACAGTTAATGAGCTTTTACGGCTTTTAGAAGATACAGGTACGTGCCTTATAGCTTTTGATGATAGTAGATGTTTTATAAAAATAGGGAGAACAGAGATAGTTTCACGCCTCATTGATGGGCAGTTCCCTGATTATAAACAGGTTATACCAAAAGATTATTTATTAAAGGCAGTTATTGAAGTTAAAAAATTAAAAGAAGCATTAAACAGATTAAAAAATTTTACCAATGAACCATCATGGAGGATACTGTTAAAATTTTCACAGAATTCCTTGATTATAGAAGCAAGCTATCCTGATCAAGGTGAAGGACAGGAGGAATTGGTAATTGACTCAGATTGTAAAGAACCAATAACAATAGGAATTAATGTACAATTTTTACTGGATTTATTGAAAGAGATAGATTCGTTTTCAGTTGTGATTTGTGTTACGGGTGTAATGAGCCCATTACTGATATATCCTGAAGATGATAGTAAATTCCAGTCTGTTATAATGCCAATTCAGATACGGTCAATGTAACGTAAATAAAAATAATGTTTATAGATAGATTGTTGCTGAAGACGTTTCGCAATTATGTACATGAGACTATTAGTTTCTCACCGGAAATTAATGTTATTTCTGGAGCAAATGGTTCAGGTAAGACAAATATTCTTGAAGCGGTCTATATAGCATCCCATATAAAATCATTTAGAAATTGCACCGATACAGATATCATTCAGTGGGGAAAACATGAATATTATATATCAGTACAGGTGAAAAATGCTGATATTTCAACAATTGAGATTGGAGCATCAGTTAGTGATCAACAATCTGAAAAAAAAGTAAAAATAGATGGCAAAGAAATAAAGAAATTATCTGATTTTTATGGTAGAATTAATGTTGTGGCTTTTTTCCCTGATGATACTGTAATAATCAGTGGGACACCTGATGTAATTAGAAGATATTTTGACAGGCTAATTTCAAAAGTAGATAAGGAATATATTGAGTTACTTACATCATTCAGAAAAATTTTAAAAAATCGTAATAGATTACTGAAAGATATACCCTATAAAAGAGACATAATAAAACAGCTTGACATCTGGGATTCAATGTATTCTGATTGTGCATATGCATTGGGAATAAAACGGAAACAGTATATTGAACACTTTAATACGTATTTTAAAGGACTCTATAAGGAACTTTCGGGATTTGGTGATGATTTAACTATTAAGTACTATGCTTCGCTGAAAAGTGAAGATGTAAAGGATGTGAAAAACGAATTAAGTAAAAAAAGAAATAGTGACATACAGATGGGAACCACAACTTTAGGGCCACACAGGGATGTATATGTAATATATGGCAATGACAATACAGTGTTTAAATCTTATGCATCAACGGGTCAGAGACGGTTAGCTTCAATAGCAATGAAATTATCTGAGGTTAATATAATTTATGACATTAAAAAAAGTAAATCAATTGTTCTTCTTGATGATGTGTTGTCTGAACTGGATGATGATAGAAGAAAGAATGTACTGCAAAAACTTATAGATGGCAACCACCAGGTTATAATATCCTGTGCAAGTAATAATGATGTGAATTTTGTGGATAACTATAAACATTTAAAGGTAGTTAATAACAGAGTGTCAGAATAATGAAGTTTAGATATAAAGAAAAAAGATATAATCGGACTATTGCATGCAGTCAGATAGTAAAAGATGTAGCCTCTGAGATTGGATTAACTGAAGATTTTATTCTGGAGCATATACGGTCTGTATGGCAAAAAGCGGTTGGGGATATCATTGCTACTCACAGCTATCCTTATAAGATAGCTAGCCGTATATTATATATTGTGGTAGATCATCCTATATATGCAAATGAAATTACATTATCGCAGTCCCTGATTATTAAGCGGTTGACGGAATTTTCTGGCTCAAAAGCTATTGATGCACTGAAATGTGCAGTTAAAAAGAAGTCATACAGGAAAAGCAACGATGTTCATTCATATCGGTGATAGAAAAAGTGTTTCGGATAAGCACCTTATTGCAATTTTAAATTGTGAAACGGTAGTAAAGTCCCCTGAAATTAATTCAGGTTTTATTGATAAAATTGGGAATGAAGATAAAACAATGGCAATTTGTATGAATAGCATTATAACAACAAAAGTAAGTTCATATACTGTTATTAAACGGTATGGGCAAATTAGTGATGCAGTATGGAGTAAGAAGATATGACAAGTTACAAAGCAGATAAAATTCAGGTATTGGAAGGACTGGATGCAGTACGGAAGCGTCCAGCAATGTATATAGGTTCAACGGATATCAATGGCCTTCATCATCTGGTATATGAAGTTGTTGATAACTCAATCGATGAAGCATTGGCCGGATTTTGCGATACTATACATGTGACCATCAATAAAGATAATTCAATTGAAGTAGTTGATAATGGCCGAGGCATCCCGGTTGATATACATCCCGTGTACAAGACATCGGCATTGGAGATAGTTCTTACTAAATTACATTCTGGAGGAAAATTTGACAATCAGGCGTATAAGGTGTCTGGTGGTTTGCATGGTGTTGGTATATCTGTTGTGAATGCACTGTCTGAATATATGGAAGTTGAAGTGTATAGAGATGGCAGGCGTTATTTTCAAAGTTATAAACGGGGGGTTCCAACAGATAAAGTTAAGGATATTGGCGAAACAAAGAAAACAGGAACACGGGTACTTTTTAAACCTGATAGTCAGATATTTGAAGAAACTGAGTTTCATTTTGAAACACTATCAAAGCGCATGAGGGAACTGGCATTTCTTAACAATGGTATTAAAATAACATTAACTGATTTGCGTGGAAAAGGAAAAGAACACACCTTTTACTTTAAAGGCGGTATAGTTTCTTTTGTTCAAAGCCTTACCGAGAATAAAACATCTATAACTAAAAAGGTTATTTACCTGCATGACAATCGAAGTAATATAGATGTTGAAATAGCCCTGGATTATATTGATACATATACTGAGACGGTATTTTGTTATGCAAATAATATTCATACAAAAGAAGGTGGAACTCATCTCATTGGATTTAAATCTGCATTAACTCGTGTGTTGAATGATTTTTTAAAACGGGAAGGGTATGATAAAAAAATTCCCCAGTTATCAGGTGATGATGTAAGAGAAGGTCTGGTTGCTATTATAAGTGTTAAGATACCCAACCCTCAGTTTGAGGGGCAGACCAAAATGAAACTGGGCAACAGTGAAGTTAAAGGGATTGTTGAATCTATAACCAATGAGCATCTTACTCAGTTTTTTGAAGAAAACCCACAGGTTGTGCGGAAAATTTTAGAAAAATGTATAGATACTGCACGTGCACGCATAGCAGCAAAAAAAGCACGTGATTTGACACGGAGAAAAAATGCTTTAGAGAATGATTCTCTACCGGGGAAATTGGCTGACTGTAGTGAACGTGATCCAGCCCTATGTGAGCTGTATCTTGTTGAAGGTGATTCAGCAGGTGGTTCAGCAAAGCAGGGAAGAGATAGAAAATTTCAGGCAATTTTGCCCTTAAAAGGAAAGATACTAAATGTTGAAAAGTCCCGTCTGGACAAGATTCTTTCCAATGATGAAATCAAGACCATTATTACTGCACTGGGTACCGGAATTGGCGAAAATGAATTTGATATCGCAAAGTGCAGATACCATAAGATTATTATCATGACCGATGCTGACGTTGATGGTTCTCATATACGAACATTGCTGTTAACATTCTTTTTCAGGTATATGCCTGAGATTATTGCCAATGGGTATCTGTATATTGCCCAACCGCCACTGTATAATATAAAAGCTGGCAAAGAACAGTATTATGCATACAGTGATGAAGAGAGAGATGCAATAGTTAAGAATTTAGATAAGTCTAAAGTGACGATTCAGAGATACAAAGGTTTAGGGGAGATGAATCCTGAACAGCTATGGGAAACAACCATGGATCCAGAAAAAAGGACATTATTGCAGGTTACATTGGAAGATGAAGTAGAAGCAGATGAGGTCTTTTCTGTTTTAATGGGTGATGCTGTTGAGCCACGGAGAAAATTTATAGAAGAAAATGCCCACATGGTTGAGAATTTAGATTTATAAAACATCATCCTATCACTATATAATTTCATTCTTTGAATAAAGGTAACAGACAGTGACAAAAAAACAGGATAACCCTAAGGACAAACGGGTTCATAACATTGAAATTGAAGAGTCAATGAAACGCTCATATTTGGATTATGCAATGAGCGTTATTGTGGGAAGAGCACTTCCTGATGTTAGGGATGGTTTAAAGCCGGTTCATCGAAGAATACTTCATGCTATGAATGAGCGGGCATGGCGCAGTGACAGGCCCTATGTTAAGTCAGCTAAGATAGTTGGTGAAGTAATTGGTAACTATCACCCTCATGGTGATGCGGCAGTGTATGATACCCTGGTCAGGATGGCACAGGATTTTTCAATGCGATTGCCTTTAATTGATGGACAGGGTAACTTTGGTTCAATTGATGGTGACCCACCTGCTGCATACCGGTATACCGAAGCACGCCTCTCTTCTATTGCACAGGAACTACTTAAAGATATTGATAAAGATACTGTTGATTTTATCTCAAACTTTGATGAAACACGCAAAGAACCAGTAGTTCTTCCTGCTGCCTTTCCAAACCTTCTGGTAAATGGATCATCGGGGATTGCTGTTGGGATGGCTACAAATATCCCACCTCATAATTTGTCAGAAGTTATTGATGCTATTGTTTTTATGATTGATAACCCTGATGCTACTGTGAAGCAATTGATGAAATTTGTTAAAGGCCCTGATTTCCCAACAGGCGGCATTATCGTTGCTTCAGAGGAGATGATAAAAGCATATGCCAAAGGCAAAGGAAGCATTATAGTCAGAGCCAAGCTCCATGTTGAGGAACAGAAAAATAAATCAATGATAGTGGTGACCGAGTTGCCGTATCAGGTAAACAAAGCGGCGCTCATTGCAAAGATTGCAGAGCTTGTTAATAATAAAGTTATTGAAGGCATTAATGAGCTGCGTGATGAATCAGACCGTAATGGTTTGAGAATTGTCATTGGCTGCAGGAAGGACGCGGTTACAAATATTATTATTAATCAGCTTTATAAACATACACAGCTTCAAACATCATTTGGCATTAATCTTCTGGCGCTGGTAAATAATCAGCCAAAACTATTAGATTTAAAAGGCCTGATAACACATTATATTAGCCACCGAAAAACTGTTGTTACCCGTCGTACCCAGTATGAATTAGCCAAAGCAAAAGAAAGAGCTCATATACTTGAAGGGTTGAAGATAGCTCTTGATAACATTGACGAAGTCATTGCAATAATAAGAGGGTCAAAAACTGTTGAGGAAGCAAATGAACGCCTCATCAAACGGTTTAAGCTATCTGAAATTCAATCAAAGGCAATCCTTGACATGAGATTGCAGCGATTGACAAGCCTGGAAGTTAAAAAGGTCATTGATGAACTGAAAGAATTATTAAAATTAATCGATGAGCTGACAGCTATATTAAAAAGTGAAAGAAGGATTTATACAATAATAAAAGAAGAATTAATTGCCATAAAAGAAAAATACCATGATACACGAAGAACTGAGATTATTTATGAAGATACATCAGTAAGTTTTGATGCTGAAGACTTAATTGCTGAAGAAGATATGGTCATAACTATTACCAATGATGGCTTTATACGGCGACTATCGGCAGATACATTTAAAAAGCAGCGTCGAGGTGGTAAAGGTGTGATTGGTCTTTCATCAAAAAAAGAAGATTTTATTACCATGATGACTATCGCTTCAACACATGATACGCTGTTATTGTTATCCAATAAAGGCAAGATCTTTGGCATGAAGGTATATGAAATACCGGTAGCTTCAAAAAATACACGGGGTAAGTCATTAAAAGGTATTATAAACCTTGCTTCCGGGGAAATGATAACTGCCATTTGTAGTGTAAATGATTTCAGTGAAAACTTTTTATGTATGGTTACACGCAATGGTGTAATGAAAAAGACGGCACTGGAAGAATTTAGCAATGTGAAAAAGGGCGGTATCATTGCTATTAATCTGCATAAGGATGATGAGCTTGTTGATGTAAAGGTGGTAAAATCACAGGATGATGTGGTGATAGCAACCAGAAATGGCCTTCTGCTGAGAACAAATATTGCAAAAATGCGAGCTATGGGCAGAAATTCCTCAGGCATTATTGGTATGCGTGTTGCATCAGGTGATCAAATTATTGCCATGGATGTAGTTAAGCCGGAATCAGACCTTTGTGTGGTTACATCTCGAGGGTATGGCAAAAAGACACAGTATTCACTTTTTGCTACAAAAGGTAGAGGTGGGAAGGGAATGGCATACCTTAAAATAAGTGAAAAAAATGGGTATGCGGTTGGTGTGCGATCAGTGCATCCTGAAGATGAGGTTATTATTGCATCCAAAAAAGGGATGACCATACGATTAAAAGCAAAAGAAATATCGTATCAGGGAAGAACTGCAGCCGGTGTTCTTTTATTGCAACTGGATAAGGAAGATGAAGTAACTGATTTTGCAGTACTGTATGAAGAAAAGGAATAAGTATAAAAAAAATAGAGTATATGAAGAGGGTGTCCCAAAACAAACAGTGGGGCTCTCAATGACGCGGGTGCAAAGTAATTGAGAGCGTAGCGCCTGTGCTGAGCCTGTCGAATCGAAGCAATCTCTATACCGCAGAAGACAAGATTGCTTCGTCACTTTGTTCCTCGCAATGACAGGAGGGCAAAAGTCATTGTAAAGAGATGTCTTGTGGGACACCCCCTTTATATATTTATTCTTTTACAATGTAACTTTCCCTGTACTTATCTATTGACTGAATTTCCTGTAACATGCTTATAGCTTTATCTTCTTTCAAAATAGGCCCTATTTTTACACGATAGTATGTTTTGCCAGAAACATCTACTTTATCAACATAGGCATCGTATTTCAAGGTCTGCAAACTTTTTGCTTCTTTCTGGGCTTTGGTAAGAGTATTATACGATGCTATCTGTATGGACCATGAACGCTGAGATACTTTCTTGGTATGAGATTCATCCGTTTTTGCCACCTCAACAACTTTATTCTTTTTAACGTTGGTTTTAGCTTTGGTATTCTTTTTTGATACATTTTTGACGGGGGTTACTTTTTTCACATTTTCATGGATAACCTGGGTGGTTTCTGTATCGTCCAGTTTTGCTAAAGCAGTATCGGGTATCTCTTTTTTAGGTATACTATCCAGTTTTGATGGTTCATCTGGTTTAGGAGCAATATCCAGTTTATTACTGGCATTGTCCATTAAAGGCAGATCAGGATTTTGTACTGTGTTACCTAAATCGATGCCTTTATCAAGTTGTGCTATTGTATCCCCTGGAATTTCAGGAGGAACCAATGCATTATGGGAAACAACCTTATTTTCACTAAAATTCATTCCTAAAAGAAATGTGGTAACTATGATGCCAATAAGTACAGCACTGATCAGGATAATACGGGGAACATCAAGATGAAGGAGAAAAACATTCTTTTCCCTGGCTACTGGCTTTTCATTAAAATCAAAGTTTTCCATAATTCTTCAACCTGCTTTTTAGTATTTTCTAATGATCCAGAATTATCTATGATATAATCGGCCAGTTTCATCTTTTCTTTAAGTGAAATTTGGTGATTCAGTCGTGCTTTGATTTCATCTGCAGTTATGCCATCGCGGATTACACCACGGTTGAGCACCTGATCTGTATTGGCAATAACCACGATGTTTTTATCCATATGAGTATAAAATTCTGTTTCAAAAAGCAGAGGGGTATTAATCATATAGATGGTGCTACTATCATTGGATCTTTTCATTACTTCCTGCAATATTGCTGGATGGGTTATAGCATTAAGCTTTTCAACAAGATTTTTATCATTAAATACTTTTTGCGCTAGATATCTTCTGTTCAGTGTTCCATCTGAATTGAGTATATCATTCCCAAATGTTTGCACCAATGTATCAAGCACCGGGCTTGGCGGGGTAACAATTTCACGGGCAATGATGTCTGTATCAATAACTATCGCCCCTAACTGTTCAAACATGGAACACACTGTTCCCTTGCCTGATGCATAAATGCCTGTAACTCCAATTCTCATAGATTCACTCCATGTGTAATAAATGATGAATTCTTTGAATGTTTGTATAATCATGTACTCGAGAGGATTTTAAAATAGTAGTAAGCATTGTTTCATCGTTAAGAATGGTGTATACTTTACGGAGGTTGATTGTATGTGATAACGGTTGGAACAAAGGTGGCTTCATCTTTTTTGTATTGCGGCTGACCTGTGGCAGTGTAAGGAATTGTGTGATTGTTATTGTCTTTGCGTGGTTAAGTGGCAATACGGGATTAATATGGAATATGGGAGTGCCTTCTGGAAGGATGGCATCCAGTGCATCATGATACTGTATAAAGTTTTTCCTTGAGAAAATTGCACTTCCCGTACGTTTTGACGTTTGGATTATGTAGTTCATGTTTTTTGTCTCAAGTGGTGTATGACGGCTGTGCATAAGTTGATAACGGTAATGGTATTCTGTTGATTGAGCGTATGTAACAAGATTGGGAAATGAAAAGTCTGCACCTGCAATAGCTATTGGGTTACAGCCCGAAAAGATAGCAAATGTTACTGCATCACCAAGTACTGTTCCTGTTCTGCTGTCCACAGAACCAATAATCCCTGGGAACAACTCTTCCAGTAACTGACATATTGGATGTGTATTCAATGATATAATTGCCGGAAATGAAAAAATCATTGGGTGTGCAGTAGGTGCGGTGATTACAGGTATAGTAGGTTGTGTGGGAAAAAGATGTGCAAATACAATAGGTTGTGGATCAATAGAAACGATATAATCTGGTGTGATAGAATGTGCATGTAATGCTTTGAGCGCAGAATCAACTGATATAATGATACAATGGTGCTGGTTCTCTTTTAGGTGATAGAGTGTTTCATCCAGGGAAGGGCCCGGAGCTACAATAATACAGGGCTGGTTGACATGAATTGTTTTGCATTGTGATACCGGAACGCAATTGGGTAATTGGTTCAAATTCAATAATGCATTTTTTAAATATCGGTATGCAAACAATGATGACGTAAGATGATTTGATACTGATTTGTCTACTATCTGCTGTATGATTTTTTTTATGGATGAAAAAATGTGCGGGAAAGCATGAAAAGAAGCAGGATGGTCAATGACCTGTATACCTTTGATGAATTGTAACTGAATAGTATCACGTACTTGCTGAAGATTATTGGGATCCACAAATACCAATTGTACTGAGGGGTGATGAATAATTGCCTGTATATCTGGTGGGATGTTGGCATTGGTTAGATAGTTATTTATATCAATGCAGATAATCTGTTTAAAAAAAGGTATGCAAGTGGCCAAATATGCCAGATGGTATCCAAGGCCAATGCCTACAATAATACAGGCATCGTATTTTTCAGGGTTGACAATATCCTGTAAGTATGTTGATTCTTTTGTTGGGTAGTATTTACTGTGAATATAGCGAAAACTGCCATCTTCTGCCTTTACACGAAGTGTATGGTAGTTTTCTTTGCTGGGTTCTAAAAAAAATTCTATTGTATTCATAATTAATAGTAATAAACGTTGGCTTAAAGATAAAATACTAAAAAAGTATACGATAATGTCAATACATAATAGGTTATACAATGATCATTGATGGGCATACACATATTTTTACTGATGATATGGTGCAAAACAAAGAGCGCTATTGTGATGACAGGCAATTTTCGCTGCTTTATTATGGCAAAGCACGCATAGCACATGCTGAAATACTTGTAGATTCAATGGAACAAAATGGCATAGACGCCTCCCTGGTGCTGGGTTTTACCTGGCAAAATGAAGAGTATGCTCATATGCATAATGACTATCTTGCTACTGTACAGCATAAATATAAAGGAAAAATATATGCATTTGGGGCGATAGCTATGAAAGGGGATCTGTACAAACAGATAGAATCAATTAAAAAGCTGGGATTATATGGTATTGGTGAAATAGCTTTTTATGCTGATGGATTTAACGAAGAAGAGGAAATGTTACTGGGACAGATTCTTGCTATAGCTGAAAAGTTTGCTTTACCTGTTTGTCTTCATGTCAATGAACCGGTGGGGCATATGTATGCTGGAAAATATTATACAGATATGCGCAGTCTTTTTGCATTGTGTTCGCATTATACTAAAATACCAATTATTTGTTCACACTGGGGAGGAGGGTTTTTATTTTATGAGTTAATGCCTGAAGTTAAGAAATCTTTGACTCATGTTTACTATGATACGGCAGCAACCCCTTTTCTGTATGAATCTGGTATTTATTATTTAGCTGTACAGGTGTGCGGAAAAGAAAAAATACTATTTGGGAGCGACTTCCCGCTCCTGGAGTATTCACGCTATAAACAGCACATAGAAGCACTGGGAGAAAGTACTGAGCATATCCTGTATAAGAATGTGAAAAAAGTATTGGGAATACCGTGATGCTATTTTTTCATGATATTGAGGCGTTCTTTTCCAACTTCGGCTTTCAACTGAGGATCACTTTCAACCTGTTTTTCATATTCTTCATATTGTTGTAGGGTAATGCCATATTTTTTCACGATGGATTCTTTGGTTGCCTGCTGCATATCGCTGTCAAGAATTTCGTTTTGGATGGTGACAAAAAGTTTTGGTGTTATGGTAGTTTTTTTGCAACCGGTTATAACAAGAGCTATCGCTATCATTATTACTGCTATATGCTTGAACATAGGACCTCCAGAAATATTTTTTTACTGTACAGTTTGTGATATTTTAATGAATGGTAATGATAAAGTCAAGAAATAATACATAAACCTTCTGTGTTATAAGGAGCAGCCATGATAGCTATCAAGAAATTATCTGATTTGACGGGAGAAGAACGCAATAAACTGTTTCAACGTTTTGGCGATGATTTTACCGGAATAATGGTTAATACTGTTATCCCCATTGTTCAGAAAGTGCGTGATGAGGGTGACCGGGCTGTTATTGAATTTACACAACAATTTGACGGGGTAAATTTACAAGAGGTATGCGCAACAGAAAAGGAAATTAAAACAGCGTATCATAATACTGATGCAAAAGTTATTGATTCGTTTATAAAGGCAATAGAAAACATACGGGAATTCCATTTACACCAGAAGAGGGATTCGTTCATATACACACGGGAGGATGGCACTACACTGGGTATGCTGTATCAACCATTGGAAAGTGCAGCGGTATATGTTCCCGGTGGTAAAGCGTCATATCCTTCATCAGTATTGATGGGAGTTATACCAGCCCAGATTGCAGGATGCAAGCATATTTCAATAATAACTCCACCTGCAAAGGATGGGACCATAGCTCCGTATATTGGGGCAATGGCACACATACTGGGCATCACAACCATAATAAAATCCGGCGGTGCACAGGGTATTGCCGCTGCGGCGTTTGGAACACACACAGTGCCCAAGGCTGACATTATTGTGGGACCCGGCAATATCTATGTAACTGCTGCCAAAGCCTATCTTTTCAGCCAGGGAGTCATTCAGATTGATTCACTGGCAGGGCCAAGTGAGGTATTAATAATAGCCGATGAACATGCCAACCCTCACTGGGTAGCATGGGATTTACTGTCACAGGCAGAGCATGAAGAGATGGCCATTGCAATTCTTGTGACAACCTCTGAATCGCTTGCACATGAAGTAATAACATATATTGAAGAAGATATAAACTCAGGCAGAGGCAGGCATGCAATCAAAAAAAGGGCAATAAAAAATGCTCATATTATTCTTGTCTCATCAGTTGAGGAAGCAATAGATTTTTCCAATAATTACGGCCCTGAACATATGGAATTGATTGTGGAAAATCCACTTCACTATCTTACACAAATAAAAAATGTGGGCTCACTTTTTCTTGGGGCGTATGCTCCTGTTGCAGTTGGTGATTATTTTTCAGGGACTAACCACGTACTACCCACAGGGGGTGCTGCCCGCTTTTCATCCGGGCTTGGTGTTGAAACGTTTATGCGCCGTACATCATTTCAGTATCTGACACCTTCAGCACTCAAGCATGCTACAGAGCATGTATCCCGCATGTCACAGGTAGAAGGGTTTGATGATAAACATGGCGATTCGTTAAGAATAAGGTTCAGGTAATGACTGCTTTATATAATGGTGACTTTTATACGAAGGTACTTTATAGTTAGATCTGTAAAAGTAGCGGGCCTATATTTTCTAAGGTCAACGGTTAGTATTGTAGTTTTTGTTATATCAGCTGGAAGTTCAATCTCAAATGTTGAAGCACTGGATATCCGTCCCAATCCATTGCATACATAGCAATCACGGTGCTGCCCATTACACAGAGGACACAGTATACGGGATGGCAACTGGACCAACGCAACTGCCCCTTTGGCAATCTCCTGTTGTGTGCATACTATCTCAATGTCATGATCAAATTCATGAATAATATCCTTGCGACGCATCTTTTTTGGTAAAAACTCCTTTTTTAATAGATCCTTCAGCGATATAGAGTACCTGATGCGTTTTTGGGGTATATAGTGCTTTTCAAGTTTTTTGGGATATTGTAAACGTGTGGCATCATAGTGAGCACGCTCTCTATCATCCATGAGGATGCGGTATGCTTCAATTACCTTTTGAAGTTCTACGGTAAATCTTTCAGAGCTTAAACCTGTGCTGTCAGGATGTAACGATTTAACCTTGGTACAGAAAGCTCTTCGTATTTCCTCCTTTGATGAAAGAGGGGATACGTCCAGAAGCTCATAAAGATTATCTCTATATTTCATAAAAAAATCTGCTATAATAAAAATGTTGTGTACATTTGTTATTAAAATACCAAAATGCAGGGGAATGTGCAAGTGAATTAATATGAATACTTCCAATAAAATATCTCTATGCCAGCCTGCGTATGGTAAAGGGTGTTGTGTGTGTTGTGGGCTTTTTAACTGTGCTGATATCTCTTTTGCAGGATTAGGGCATTTTTTATCTGACGCAACTGCTGAAGTGTGCTCCTTACCGGTAAGTGGCGGCAATATAAGGAATTTTGAATCGCTGCAAAGACGTTTGACTTTCAGGGATACCACAACCTACGTGTGCCCTTATATGGGGTTTATTGACAGCAATACTCCGGGATGTCTGATGCATCCTGTAGTTAACAATGGAAAAGACAAAAGAGATTGCAGCCTATTTGGGAAAGAAATATGTAACGACTACTTTTGCCCTGCATACCATATACTGGATGACCGATTAAAAAAGATACTGATCACGTATACAAATAACTGGTACACCTATTCACTTGGCATCATTGATCCGCTAAGCTTTATATGGATTGTGCAGCTTATTGAAGATATGTCAGGGAAACCGATAGTTCCTGAAAAAGGTACTCCCGATGCTACTATTGCAACACTCATTAATATGTCTTTGATGCTGCTGGCTGATTTTTTTAATCGGGTGCCCTTGCCGATATTTTACTACAGTGAGCCTGAATACCACCTGCATATGCGGGAGCTATCGCTCAATCAAAACTCCTTTCTTAATGCAGGAGTCAGGGATACAATCAAAAAGGCTGTTAGCGCCTGTTTTAACGGTTGTTCTTGATACGGTTCACAACTTCCCTGAGATCCTGGGATGCGTTCTTATCCATAACGAGGATTTCATTTCCTGAATCCACCACAACAACGTCATGCAGGCCAACCACTGCAATGAGCTTAGTCTCAGGGAATACTGTACAATTTTTTGAAAGGTGAAAAATAACCTTTTCAGGATAGGGAGATCGGTTCATATCGGTGTTGGGCGATAGTACATCATCAATTGAAGCCCAGCTTCCTAAATCAGCCCATCCAAATTCACCAGGGATTACATACCGCTGGTCAGCTTTTTCCATAATGCCATAATCAATAGATATTGCATCAACTTGTGAGAATACATTTCGCTTGATTTCCCATGGTAGTTCGTCGTTTTGAGTTAGCTGTTCTACCGTGAGATCGCGCAGTGGTTGAAATGCCTGGTATAGTTTTGGCATTAGTTTTTGATAGTATTCTAGAATAACAGATATTTTCCATACAAAAATACCACTGTTCCAGAAGTAATTACCTTCCCTGAGGTATTTTTTTGCTGTTTCTAAATTTGGTTTTTCAACAAACATCTCAACGGGTTTTACTTCTGAAGGATCATCATAGGCTTTTATATATCCATATCCTGTTTCCGGATATGTTGGGGTAATGCCGATAGTTACCAGATGATTGTTATGTGCATGTTCAATTGCTTTTTTTAGAATAGTTACAAATACATCTGTTTTTTTGATATAATGATCAGCAGGCAATATGAGCATTATGGCATCATCGTATAATTTGGAAAGATAGGTTGCTGCGTAGAGAATTGCCGGTGCGGTATTTCTAGGCATAGGTTCAGAGATAATGCTTCCTTTTAGCCCTGTTTTTTTTAATTCATCATAGGACATTTCTTCATACATGCGTGCGGTAACGATAAGGCAAAAATCAGGATTGAGTGGTTTAAGCCTGTTAATTGTCAGTTCAAGCAATGTGCCTTCGCCTGTAATATTATGAAATTGTTTGGGTTTTCCTTCATTGCTGAGTGGCCATAGCCTAGTGCCTGAACCACCGGCAAGTATTACAGGAATAACGTTCATGGTAAACTCCTTTTAATCACGTTGAATAAATAATGGTTATTTTACTATCATTTCTCAGAGTATGAATGAGTCAATTATTAAATTGTCTACAGTTACCATTTAATGGCGCCCTGCTGATTAATGGTAAATGGTACAGGTAGTTCTGTCCCTTTTAATGCAGCATTGAAGAGCATATTCCCTTTCATGGTGTACTGAATATTCTTTTGTGCAATAGCCTGTGTCAGGCCTTTGCTAATATTTTTGGTGCTCAAAGTAGTTAAACAGTTAATTTTTGACGCACCATCAGCATTCTGTATGGTTGGCTGGCCTTTAGCTATTTCACTGTCGTGCAGTATAAAATTGTAATTGAGTGATTTTCCGACCAAGGCAGCCTTTGTTTTATTTTTGATTATGATATCAAATGCAACTGATAGGGGTATATCAAATTTTGAAATGCTATCAGGAATCCCCTTTCCCTGGCAAAAGTTCTGGATATCAGTATACAGAGAAGGAATTTCTAGTGGATTGATATTTTTTACGATATTTTTTAAATCTGATAGCGAAGGAGGTATTATTTTAAAATGTGCAATATCAATCGTTGGTTTAATAGTTGGGATTTCCTTTTTAATAGTAAAGGGAACCGCTATTGATTGTACAATTTGGATTGATGGTGGCAATGAAAAAGCAATAGTACCTTTTACTGTTATAACAATTGAATCTTTATTGTAATATTCTTTCACAGCCTTTATAAGTTGTTCGTATGTGATAGTAACAGTAAATGTTTTGTTTGTTTTTGAATTGCTGGATAGTTTAAGTTTATCTGCAGATTGTAGTGAAAATAGTGAGAATGTATCAATATATATTTGACTTTGTATTGAATCTAAGTACAATGTTACAGGATAAGGATTTTCAACATCCAGTGAAAAGAGCATGGTCATATCGGTCAGTGTTATTTCTTTGAATTGAAAATCTTTAAAAGTAACAGTGGGTTTTTTCTGCAACATTGATGGATCAAATGTAGTACAGGTTATATAAAACAGTAAAGAAATCATCGATACTAATAATAGAATTTTTCTGGTTTTCATAATAGTATCTCCTGGTATTATAGTTACATATAGTGCTTTTGTACTAGTACTATAGTATGCGGATGGATATAGTCAATCATAAATTATCAGGGAGTTAATTAATACTACGTATGGGACATAGGTTTTTACGTATAAGAGCTATTTTCTCAATGATTTTAATAAGTGCAGTGGTAGTGATGCTTTTATCATCGCAAAATACTCTCATTGCTCAAAGGACAAAGAGCAGTCAGAGTGCTGGGGAACAGCGGAAAGCTGAAAAAGGGCTAAAAGATAATGAGCGCTTCTTTTATTTTATTAATTTTTCTGTATCCAATGTTTCAGTGGAAGAAGAAAGGGTAATCTGCCGCAAGGCAATATTATATGATATGTTTGCAAAATTTTTATATATGAAATTCAAGTTTAAAGATTCTTATGAAAATATTCGTAAAACTCAGGAATTACTGATATCATTATACAGAATGGTTTTACATCGTGAAATTGATGAAGGGAAAAAACTGTTAGATACTGTGTCGCCAGGGCCTATCTTGAAAGATGATTATGTATCAAAACATTACTGTAATTTAGGATATACAAATAATGAACAGGCCCGTATGTATATGGTTATGGCTGATAGTTACAGGACAACACTGTACTCGATGCGATTATATAAATATATTCAGGCGTTGAAAAAAGCCAAACAGGCAAAACGATATGCTTTACTTGCGTATATTGCATTTAATCATAAAGAGTCACATAGTAGAATTGAAAATAAACAGAATGTTGGGAATGAACCATATATTTATTCATATATGAAAACAAAAATAGAATCAATCAAAGATGAAAATGAAAAGAACTATCTGTTAAAAGTCCTGGCTGACAGCTACTACCGGCTCATTAATAATTATTCGTTTTATGATGATGTGTGGAGTAATGGATCATTGCAAGAATTGCCTGAGTATGCAGATTATCAGAAAGAGGAAGATTAATCATGATTATAAGAACATATACATGGATGGTTACTCTATTAACGTTAGGTATATTTTCATTTCTTTCCTGTTCTGATGTTGTTTTGCCGCAGGGGTTATCTGAATTAGGATTCTATAGCAATAATAAAACTATAATTCAAACATTAGAACAGAAAGGGGAGCTATCGTACACTGAACATTTCATGTTGGGATTGGCGTATAAGGATGCTAAAGACTATAAGAAGTCAATATATCACTTTGCTAATAGCTGTTTTGTTGAACGGAGAGCTACAAAATTATCTCTATATCCGCAGCCAGTCTATCGATTTGTTAGCCGTTTTGCTCTAAAATCATATTTATATAATGATGCAATATATGAAATTGCAAAAGGATTCATGTACTATCAGGAATATGGATATGTAATAAAATTAATTGATTTGATGAAAAATGAAAAAACAGGAGTATTCCGTGATGCACAGATACTTAAAGCTGAAGCGTTAGGACAACTGAAACAGTTTGGACAGGCTGAAAAGGTATTACAGAAGAGTATTTCAAAATTTAAAGATGTAGACTCGCTGGCATGGTTGTATATAAAATTAGCTTCACTGTATGAGAAGCAGGACAAATATCCTGATGCAGTGGATAGCTATTATAACCTATTAAAAATAAGCACAGCAAGCTGGCAATCTGAAATTGCAGCAAAGCGGATATTACAGATTGCAACTAAAAATCCTGATATTTCATTAAACCCTGATGAAACACTGCTTATTATTGAAGCTTTGTATAATACAAAAAATTACCAGGATATTGTTTCTATAGATCAAAGCCTTTTACACATTACGGCCGATAGCACAAAAAAATTTCATCTTGATCTGATACGGATAAAAACATTATGTCAGTTGGGTAAATGGGATTCCTTGAAAACAATATATGATGTATATCAGGGAACCGATTATCGGTATGATATTGCTGCTACCATAGTGGATACATTATGGTATAATGATAAAAAGGGACAGGCCATGCAGTGGCTGGCAAAACTGGAAAATGCTGAAAATCCAAAATTTAAACAGAAGGTGCTGTATTATAAAGCACTCTATGCTGTCCAGAGAAAAGAAACAGATCCTAAGCTTGTAGATGAATATGTGGCACACTATCCTGATGACACGGCTACACAGGAATTATTGTGGTTGTTTTCCAAAAATACTATCACCAATACAAAAACTGCATTATATTATCTTGAGAAATATTATTCTACATTTGGTACAAGAGGGAAATATGCTGATGAGGTGTGTTTCTGGCTTTATAATCTAAAAAATCCAGAAAATCCGGATGAAGCTGCTGCAATAGCCTATTCTATGATAGCGTTTTTGCCTCATTCTGCTTATACATGGATATTGCTTGAGCGACTATCATCGCAGTATTCAATGGAAAAGCTTTCATCTGATTTTTCAATGGCGCTTCAAACAGATAATCTGGTAGCTACTCTTTTTACCCATGCTATGTTAACCTATAAAGAGCGAGAAAATAAAAAACGCTTACAGCGGCTGGGCATGATAAAAAAATATTTTCCAAAATCTCGTGAAATACAGTATAATCATATTCCCACACGTGATGGGAAGCTATCATTACACATTCCAGGTGAGATAGTTACCAGGATTGAACATTACTTTTCAATAGGGTACAGTGAGGGAATAAATAGAGAATTGGTTTTATACACTGATTCCGATACCAATGATGTATATGTGCTACAATACCTTTTTGGATTAAAGTATAAAAATTATTTTCTTTCAGCTCAGGGTTTAGTTCAGCTTTTAAAGCGGTTAGATATAAAAGAAAATATATTTTTAATGCATGATGATACAATAGAAAGCATTTTACCAAAGCCATTTGTTCAATGTGTAACACAGTCTTCACAAAAGTATGATATACGTGAACCTTTGATTTATGCTGTGATGAAAGCTGAATCCTTCTTCAACCCCTATGCTGAATCCTCAGCAGGTGCTATAGGCCTTATGCAATTAATGATGCCTACTGCAAAAGAAATAGCTAAAAAAATAGGAGTTGGCCAGATTAATAAGGAAATGTTAAAGGATCCCTGTGTGTCCATAGAATTGGGAACATATTATATTTCCTGGTTAATGAAAAATTTGAAAAATGATATTACATTGGTTTCGGCTGCATATAATGCGGGTATAGGCAATGTATTGAAATGGCGTTACGATAATGAAGACATGTTCACTGTTATGACCCCATTTGCTGAGACCAAGGGCTATATTGAACGTATTAAAAAGTTTTACTATCAATATCAGTTGGTATACGATTTAAGCAGACAGTAAATTATTGCATTTCATGGTACCGAAAAGAGTATTATGTAGTAAAATCTCTGTTGTCATAGTATACCATGAATGTTGGGGATAGAAACGTATAGAGAAATTTGCAATGAATAGTGACCTGGAGAACCTCAGTGCTATTCATTATAAAGGCACCCATGAGGCTCTTGAAAGGGATGTTTATTATCATAATGTTCTGTGTTGGAGGAGAGCAATTATGAAGCAATGTATAAGGAATAGTGTAATAATCATTTTATCCCTGTTTTTTACTGTTAATGCAATGGCAAAGCCGGTGGGGAAAATCCTGGATTTGTCGGGGGATGTTGATATTACATCAGCTTCAGGAAAACGAATAATTCCTGATGAGGGGACAATACTGGAAGATACAGATAAAATCAGGACTGGAAGAAAATCGTTTGTATCTGTTTTATTAAATGATGGAAGCAAACTGTTTATCCGGGAGATATCGGTGCTATATGTTAAGGATATCAGATTAAAAGAGGCCGATCAGCCTACAAAAATTCAAATGATTACCGGCAAATTGCGGGTAATTGCAGCAAAAACAATAAAGGGCAGCAGTGTGATTGTTTATACACCTACAGCAATTGCGGGGGTAAGGGGTACTGATTTTGGCATTATAGCAACACAATTTGAAACCAAGGTTGTGGTTTTCAAAGGCGAAGTAGAAGTTGCAAACAGGGATACAAATATATTAAAATCATATATATTAAAAGATAGAGAAGAAACAAGGGTTTCCTATCAACAACCTCCTGAAGAACCCGTTACAGTTCCTGATTATATGTTGCCCAAGTGGTTTGATAGTTATGTAATTGATGAAAAGAGAAATATTATTATCAAGATTAAACAGGAGGAAGGATTAATTGACCAGCTCCTGCGGAAAAAAGATTTTTAATGGATTGTTGATATGGATGCTCAGTATTTTGATTGGGTCATGTAATTCCATCAAGCCTATTACCGGATATGATTCTGTTCTGTTATACTATGAAAATGGATACAAAAGTGATAACTGGAAAACCCGGTTAGAAGCTATAAAGGCGGTTGCATCAATTAAAGGTGAAAGAGCTGAAAACCTTATTATTCAAGCTTTACATGATCCGCATAATGCTGTAAAAATTGAAGCTTTGCAAATACTTTCTAAAAGGCCAATCAAACGGGCACGTGTTTATATAAGGGATTTAGCCCTCAATAGCCAGAATGACAATGTGCGATGGAATGCTTTGCGTACATTATCTCACTACCGCGATCCCCGTGACGTATCTATTTTTATTTATAATTTCAATAACGACGATTGGCTAATCAGAGAAGCATCTATCATAGGATTACTAAGTATTGATGACTACTCAACAAAGTATATTCATATGAATATTATTATTAAGGCTCTAGATGATCCATCTATAAGTGTTAAGTTTGCTGTGCTGTCACATCTTACTATCAAAGATACTGCATTATACAGTAAACTTATCCAGATGTTACAAGAAGAAAATAATCCACCATCTCTTCTGATTGCCATATTACAAGCTTTACAGGCATATACAATTGAAGAAAAGGACAGGGATAAAATTGTTGAACTGCTTACCCACAGCAATGCAACTGTCAGGATAACAGCCTTGCATACGTTAAAGGGTAAGAAAGATATGTGATTCCAATTAATAAATTAATTTTTCTTTTCTTTTGCTATATAGATCTTGTTCTGATTATCAACAATATCTTTCTTATATTCTTCAGGCAACTGTTCGCCAAGTACCTGGTAAACTTTAAAGCAATTTTCCTTTGCTCTCCGGAAATAATAGATGGCATCTATTGGCTTTGACCTGACCAGATAATCATTTGCAATTTTAATACCATAACTTGCATTGCTAATAAGAGGATCAACAGATGGATTTGGCTTTGTCTGTTCAATTGAAGCTTTGAGAGAATGACGGACTCCCATTTTTATAACCTGAATATGAAGCTTTTCAGCCTGTTCCTTATAGAGCTTTGCCAATCTCATGGCTACTTCTTTAATATCTTTTTCATTTTTTGTAAAAAGATTAGCAGAAGCTATCATCTCATTTCTGAAATACAGTGCGCTTGCTTCAGCATATGTATCTACTAAACTATTAAATTCCTGTTCGCCACCACCAAAATTATAGATAGCAGTTCTGAGCAATTTTATATTTTTAAAATTATCATAGCTTAATCGCTGGATAACTGCTTCCGCATCATAGAGAGGATTAAATTGTTTCTCTGGATTTTCCTGTGCGTGTGGAGCTGAGTAAAGTATTAAGCATACAACAAGAAAAATAATAGACAAAAAGAAATTTACATATTTCATAATGATATCTCCTTTATAAAAAACATTAAGATGATATACTTACATGGTAAGAGTAATTATACAATATCTAAAGTATTAAAGTCAAGTAAAATGTTATATCAATGTCATATAAAAACATCTTGACGTAATTATGTAAAAAAAGGTTTTAAGATATAATTACTGGATGATTTATGGCGCAGTAAAACTGGGTTAAGAATTCCTTAAAAGGGTAATGACATGATACAAAAAGCATATATTTATAGTCTTCAAAGATATAACACTAAAAAAAAGATCTGTGGTTTATATATCCTTGAACGGCTGATTTATACACTTCAAAAAGTTGGGATTAAACAAATATATATTATGTTAGATGAACAGGAAAAAATATTTTATGAACATACAATAGCGCCACATATAAAAAAAAGGAAGATTCACCTACAGCAGTGCTTACCGGGTGATGTCCCTGAAAAAGGGTCTTTGTATGTGCCATCAAACCTGTTTGTACAGCCTCATTATTTTGAAAATTTTAATGATTACTTTAGGCAAAACAAGGGATTATTTGAACCAGTTTTAAATGATAAACAATTTATAATTTCCACTGATGAAGATTTAAAGAAAGCTGAATTTCTGGTTGTGAAATATATCATAGACAATACTGGCGGGTATATTGCAAAAAATATTAATAAACGAATTTCCATCCCAATTAGTTTGCAACTGGCCAAAACAAGGATACATCCCAATATACTTACTATGATCAATATGATGGTGGGTTTTTTAAGTGCATATTATGTACTACAGGGGTCATACTGGCAGATAGTTTTAGGGGGGCTCCTGTTTCAACTGGCATCAGTGTTTGATGGCGTGGATGGTGAAGTTGCTAAATTTACATTCAAAGTTTCAAAAATTGGTGGATGGCTTGATACGATTGGGGATAATGGCACACTGCTTTTATTCTTAATTGCCGTATCAGTATTATATTTTAAAAATACCTCGACACTTGCAGCCAGTATAATAGTAACGTTGCTTTTTGTGGGTTTGTTCTGGTTTATTGGTATGATCGTATGGTATTTGCGAAAATTCAGTGAATCAGGATCACTGGTTGCATACGATAAGGAGTTTTTACAGAAATTACCTCCAGATGATTTGTTGGTTAAGTTTGCTCTCAGTATGAAATATTTTACCAAGAAAGAATTTTTTGCTCTTTTCTTTTTTTGTATAAGTTTTACCGGTAAAATCTATTATTTAATTCCTATAATCACCTGTACAGTTTGTTGTGGTGCTATCATTCTTACCATTATTAATAAAAAATATTTCAAAATAGTTGATACGTTGCGGTAATGTTGCATAAATAAGTAATCTTTTTTAAAAAGTAATGGATTATTTACAGTGAGCGCAGTTTTTCCCAGAACAACCAGAACATGATGATTGACCACGAATAGTGCTGACAAGCGAAATGATTTTTTCTGTGTCATGAGAGTGGCACTGCGGGCAGGGTGGACAGTTACTATCTCCCATTTTTTTGAGCTCACTGTAGATATGATGACATGTATTGCATCTATATTCGTATACAGGCATAATGTTACACACGCACAAGTGATGTATATTGTATTATATAGCACATGCGTATGATAGCAGTAAAGAAAATATTAAATTAAGAGAACATTATGAATATTCTGATAACTAATGATGATGGCATTCATGCCAGGGGATTGCAGATTTTGAAAAAAGTTTTATCGGACAATTATTCGGTATATGCGATAGCTCCTGATAAAGAACGAAGCGGATGTTCTAACGCAATTCAGATACGTAAATCAATAAAGGTTGAACAACTAGATGAATTTACCTTTGCTGTTGATGGGTTTACTGCTGATTGTGTCAATATAGGATTACATGGGGGGCTTATTCCACCAGTTGATCTTGTGATATCAGGTATTAATCACGGTCCTAATCTGGGTGATGATATATATTTTTCAGGAACGGTTGCAGGTGCCAGGACAGCATATATTTTTGGTGTCAGTGGCATTGCTTTGTCAATAGATAGTTATGAAGAGTCAGATTATTTTTACGATGCCTCATTATTTGTACTGGAACTGTTAAAAGATTTTCCCCTGCATAGTAAAAAACCACTTTTTTTGAATATCAACTATCCCGACCTGCCACGATCTGCCATAAAAGGTGTGCAGTATACAAGTTTGGGGAAACGATTTTATCGTGATTCATATCGCATTATACAAAGCAAGAATAATAATTTTGACATGGAATTGGATGGTACAATTGAAAATGATGAAAAAACAGGGAGCGATGTTACTGAGTTACGGAATGGATATATTGTAGTAACCCCATTGACTATAGATTGTACGGATTATGACTTTATAGATCGATTGAAAACAAGAGAGATAACAAATCATATATGGAAGAATTAGACATACACAAACAGATTACAGCATTGCTTGATCAGGTCACCCATCTTCTTAATTATAAAAAGGATTTTGCTCACGCTAAAAATACCTTGCATAAGCTTGAATCAATGGATGCAGAAAACCCTGTAGTATTGTACAATTTAGCAATTGTCTGTATTCATTTGCAGGATTATGAAGGCGCTATTGATTACCTGAAGCGGTGTATGTCATTGCCGATGACATTTATAGATATACGACAGGTTCGTAAGGTGTATATATTTGCATTATTGCAGAAAGGGGATTATGACAAGGCTTTAGATGAATTGCAGCAACAAAATGACCAGGATGATGCTATTATCCAGATGAAGGCATTTGCACTTGAGAAAAAGGGTAACTATCGCCAGGCTTTGCAGCTGTATGAAAGGATACTTGAACATAACCCTGATAATGTGAATGCCTGCAATGCTATAGCGTATATTTGGGCACTTATCCCAAATGGTAATCTGAGTAAGGCTTTGGAAATGGCTAAAAAAGCAGTATCCCATGCTCCCAACAATGCAGCATATAACGATACATTGGGGTATGTTTATTACAAAAGAGGGGAATATAATCTGGCAAAAAAATTTCTAAAAAAAGCTCTTTCACTTAAGCCTGATAATAGTGAAATACGCAAGCATATTGATGAATTGCTGAACATTAGCTAAGGCAAATGATTATACCTAAAATTTTAATTATAAAATAGAAGAAGCTGACTGTGCTATATAGTACCGATAAAAAAGCTACTGTAAAGTGTTCTTATTACAGTAAAGTGTTGAATTATAACAATATTAAAATTATAAAAAGTTGTTGACGCAAAAAAGTATGCTATGTATAACGTTTATAGTAAAGAATCTTTTTTTATATAAAATAATGAAAATGTTAACGATATGTATAATAAGGATAGATGATTATCGAAAATAAAAGGAATATATAGTATATGAGTAAAGAATTGCAGGAAAAAGCTGAAAGAATGATTAAGGAACTTCAGGAAGCTTTGCAACCAATCAAAGAAGAATTGCTTCGTGTAAAAGGTGAAATTAAATAGAATTTATTTAAAGGGGTATACAGATGCCAGCAAAAGGACAAAAACGGCGACAACAAATTGTAGATATTGCTAAAAAGATGTTTATAGAGAAGGGTTTCCAGAGTACCCATATAGGGCAGGTCTGTGAAGAATTGAATATTGCCCGGGGGACAGTATATCAGTATTTTGGTAATAAAAGAGAAATCCTCTATGCAATTATGGAATCTATTGAAGAAACTATTGATGATATTCTTGATCCTGATGATCTCAGGGATCTTTTAAAAGACAATCCATCACAGAAGGATATAATCAAATTCAATACTGATAGGATAACTGAATGTATCAAGGCTATTTTAAGTGAGCCAATCGTAATTAAGCTCATATTTAAAGATATTGTAGGCATAGATGAAGAGGTAATTGAACGTGTTGACCAGTTTTTAAAACATTTGATTAATATTGTTTCTCGGGATATAGAAGAGATAAAGAAAAAAGGCCTTTACAAGAAGACGCTAAATTCAGAAATTACTGCAATTATGCTTATTGGCTCGGTAATGTTTTTGGTATACCAGTTTGATAAGGAAAAAAAGGATGTTACTGACAAAGAGGTTATTAATTCACTGGTGACACATTATTTCAGTGGTGTATTGAAATAGTACTTTTACTATGATATGTCCTTTATATCCCGGCCCAGGAGGGTCGGGTTTTTTTATTGATTATAAATCTGCACTATTTTACTGTAACCTGACTATACTATGATGGTGTCATCTTTATGAAGAAAATAAGTATTGTAGTAGCTTTTGTTTTTATTGCCTATACGGTAAGTTTTGCAAGTGATGAATGTATTACGGCACTTGCGAATAATGTAGAAGATAGTTATATTGACCTTTCTGATGAATGCATCCTGAAATTGAAAGAGTTAATTGTCAAAGGGAAAGATAACGATCAAAAGATACAGGCATTACAGGTATTGAAAAAAAGTAAAGTACGAACTAATATAGAATTTTTTAAGGATATATTGCATTCAGTACATTCAATAACAGTACAGCAAATGGTTATTGAAATACTATCTGATATGCATGATAAAAAAGTGTTGCCGGTGATAATTGAATTTTTGCCATCACCATTTTTTGCAGTGAGGGAATCAGTCATACTGGCGCTAAAAAAGAATGGTGATGATAGAATGTACCCGTATATTATCCGTTTAGCCATAAGTGATGATGTTATCCAGAGAATATATGCATTAGAAGCGCTGTACCATCTCTATGACAATAGGTTTTATGAAATTATTGTCAGGCTTCTTCAGGATAACAATAAATCGGTGCGGTATTTTGCCCTTGATTGTGTTGTCCATAATGAAATCAGCGCTGCTTTGCCATATGTGCGCTCGATTGCCTCAAATGATGAAAATGAGGAAGTACGGGTAAAAGCTATAAATGTTTTATCAGCTTTGCATGATAGGATAGCATATTATATTTTTGTCCGTGCACTATCAGATTATTCTGATCTTGTGCGGGATGCTGCAGTTGATGCTCTGTCAGTCTTTCTATCTAAAGAAAGTACTATATATTTATCACGGCAGTTGTTAACTGAACGAGAAGTTTATATAAAACGAAAGATAATAAAAGCACTTATAAATGCTAAAAATTTAGGTGATATGAGGGGATTACAACATATTGTGCACAATGAAGAAAACAGAAGCTTGCGCATTTATGCAGTCTATGCCTTGGGGGTAATACGTGATGAACGCACACTACCGCTGATTATAGAGTCATTAGATGATGAAGATTTTAGAATACGCGCAGAGGCTGCAGCTGCCCTATCACAGTTTAAAGGTAAAAATGTAGTGATTTCGTTGCTTGAGTATTACCCAAAAGAAAAGGAAGTATATGTCAAAACAGCAATTATTTTCTCTTTAAAAAGAATATGTGATGCAGGTTCATTACAAAAATTATTTATTATTTACACACAGGAACAGGATCTGGTTTTGAAAATGATTTTAAGCAACACTATTCAGCATATCATTACAAGAAACATACGACAATATTAGGATATTTACAATAGGACACATTCAAAGGGTAATTATTATGAAGATTGCGATAGCTCAAATTAATCCAATCATTGCAGATATTGAGGGGAATTGTAATAAGATTTCTCATTTTGTTACTCTTGCAAAAGAAAAGGGAGCAGATTTAGTTATTTTCCCTGAGATGGCTACAATTGGGTACCCTCCTATGGATTTATTGGAGCATAAAAAACTCATTGATGATAATCTTAGGGCATTAGAGGCAATAGCTCCTTTAAGCAGTAATTGCGGTATTATTTGCGGATATGTAGATTATAATTATGATAATCCTCCAATGCTGTATAATGCTGCAGCCTTTATGTATGATGGGAAAATACAGTCAAAGCATTATAAAACACTCCTTCCCACCTATGATGTATTTGATGAATTACGATACTTTTCACCTGCACCATCTCAGGAGATAATTACCTATAAAGGAATTAATATTGGTGTTACCATATGTGAAGATATATGGAATGACATGAGCCTGAGCGAGGATATGTTTATGGAGTTCAGGCACTATGCTGTTGATCCCATTGAAAACTGTATTAAAAAAGGTGCTCATGTACTGGTAAATATTTCAGCATCCCCGTATGTAAAGGGGAAAAATTCAATAAAATGGACTAAAATCCAGCATGTTGCCAAAAAACATAAGGTGCCTGTAATCTATGTCAATCAGGTTGGGGGTAATGATAGCCTTATATTTGATGGGAACAGTTTTGTTATTGATAAAAAGGGGAATTTTATACTCAAAGCTAAAGATTTTCAGGAAGATTGCATTGTGTTTGATACAGAAAAAGAATATATGCACATAAGCTGTGAGGAGGATTTCATTGCTGACATTGAGAAAGCACTCATTCTAGGCATACGGGATTATGTATATAAATCGGGATTTAAAAAAGTTGTCATAGGTTTAAGTGGCGGAATTGACTCGGCATTGACAGCATGTCTGGCTGTTAAGGCTTTAGGACCCAAAAATGTGTTGGGGATTACCATGCCATCCAAATTCTCTTCAAAGGGAAGTGTTGATGATTCAGTAGCTTTGGCACACAATTTAGGAATAGATATCCATACTATTCCCATAAAAAATCTTTTTGAAACCTATATCCATGAGTTAAATCCCTTCTTTAAAGACTTACCATTTGATATTGCAGAAGAGAATATACAGGCACGAATACGTGGAAATATATTGATGGCATTCAGCAACAAATTTGGTATGATGTTACTCACCACGGGAAATAAATCGGAATTATCAATGGGCTACTGTACCCTATATGGTGACATGGCAGGTGGCCTTGCAGTGCTTTCTGATGTGCCAAAGACTCTGGTTTATGCACTATCCTATTATATTAACAAAGATAAAGAGATAATACCCAAATCAATACTTGAAAAAGCACCATCTGCAGAGTTACGTGAAAATCAGAAAGATCAGGATTCACTGCCTCCGTATGAGGTACTAGACCAGATTATTGAACGATATGTGGAATTGAAAATGAGTGCAGAACAGATTATTGGCGATGGGTTTGATCCTGACATAGTATATTCTGTGTTGCGAACTATCGACCGAAATGAATATAAGCGAAAACAGGCGCCAGTAGGATTAAAGGTAACCACCAAGGCTTTTGGTGTTGGAAGGCGAATACCCATTGTTCAGAGATTCAAGCATTGAATTACCACCTGTGCACAGGCCAGCCTTTCAAGCGAGCTAGTTTTAATAAGGCTGGCTGTGGATTGACACATTGAGGAAATCCCACAGCTTCCAGAACAGGTATATCGGCAATAGAATCAGCATAGTAATAAGTAGATTTGATGTCTACGCTATGATTTGTGCAAAACTGAATGGCTCTATTAAGTTTTTCTATCCCGTAACAGTAATTGCCTTTTATTGAACCGGTGTAGTAACCATTGTTTACTTCCAGCTCAGTACATAGAACATCATCAAAGTGAAGATGTTTCATTACCGGTTTACATATAAAATCAAGAGATGCAGAAAGTAATACAATGGATGCTCCCTTAGCTTTATGCATATACATTGATTCAAGAGCCTGAGGATAAATGTAATGTTTTACTGTCTCTTCAAAAAATATTTCAGAATACTGTTCTATGGTTTTGGCTTCCATTCCTTTTAATCTTCTAACCCAATTTGTTATTAATGATTGTGTATTGATAATGCCTGATTTATAGAACAATGAGAGTATGATACCATTAATAAGAGATAATAATGGTATCATACCTCTTTTATAAAGGTCCCTGACGATAAGTGTACCTGAACTTGATGCAAGGATGGTATGATCAAGGTCATAAAAGGCAATATAGTCGCTCATATATTCTCCTTTTTTAGGATGTACACTGAGATCACAAGTGTATAGTGTATGCATAATAGTGCAATCAAAAATATATTTAAAAAAATTATTGAAAATATTTATGCTATTTGGGATGATATATAACAAATAAAAGGTAATACAGGATATGAGTGGTTTACAAAGAAAAGACTTACTGGATATACAATCATTAACTACCGAAGAAATTTTATTAATATGTAACTCTGCAAAATATTTCAAGGCCCTTTTTACGCGATCAATTAAAACAGTGCCAATTTTACGAGGTAAGACTGTTTGCCTTTTATTTTATGAGCCCTCAACTCGCACACGCATAAGTTTTGAGCTGGCAGCAAAACGCCTTTCAGCAGATTTAATAAATATTGCGGTGCAAACATCAAGCGTGGTAAAAGGAGAATCTCTGATTGATACTGTGCATACGCTGGAAGCGTATAAAGCAGATTTTATTGTTATGCGTCATGCGGCCTCATTAGCGCCGCATTTTTTATCTCGTAATATAAAATCATCAGTGATTAATGCAGGGGATGGCAACCATGCTCATCCAACGCAAGCTCTGCTGGATGCATACTCACTGATGGAAATAGTGGGTACTATCAATGGATTGCATATTGGTATTGTGGGTGATATTCTTCATTCACGTGTTGCTCGTTCTGATATTGAGATTTTTAAGCGATTGGGAGCAAAGGTTAGCCTGATTGGTCCTCCCACGCTGGTTCCTGATGAATTCAGGATGTATGGTGTTGATATTTATTATGAGTTTGATGAAATACTTCCTCATCTTAATGTTATTAACATGTTGCGTATACAGCGTGAACGCCAGCAGGGTTCATTTTTCCCTTCAATACGGGAATACCATAAACGCTTTGCTTTGACCAAAGAACGCCTTAAACGATGTAAGAAAGATGTTATTGTGATGCATCCCGGACCAATTAACCGGGGTATTGAAATAGACGATGAGGTGGCCGATAGTTCCCATGCAATAATAAATGAACAGGTCACCAATGGGGTAGCAGTACGGATGGCTATTTTTTATCTTCTTGCAGGCGGAGCTCCACTGGATGAGAAAGAGGTTGAGTAATGAAATTGTTAATTAAATATGGCAGATTAATTGACCCTGCTTCACAAACTGATGAAGAATTTGATATTCTTGTTGCAGACGGCAAAATAGTTACGATAGATAAGAATATTAAAAAGGATGAAGCACAGCTTATTAATGCAAAGGATTGCATTGTGGTTCCCGGGCTGGTGGATATGCATGTCCATTTCAGAGAACCTGGCCGTGAGGATGTTGAAACTATTATAGGAGGCTCCAGAGTTGCAGCTAAATCAGGGTACACCAGTGTATGTACCATGCCAAATACAAGTCCCGTGATTGATAATCAGGCGCTTGTACGATATATAAAAAAGCAGGCAGAATCGGGGCCAATTAATGTTTATCCTGTTGCAGCTATAACGAAAGGTTCAATGGGTGAAGAACTTACTGAAATGGGTGAGCTGGTTGAAGGTGGTGCAATAGCATTCAGTGATGATGGTAAACCCGTTATGAACTCAACCACCATGAGGCGCGCATTAGAGTATTCAAGGATGTTTAACGTTCCCATTATAACGCATGCAGAGGATATCACATTATCTGGTGGTGGGATAATGAACGAAGGGAACAATTCAATATTTTTGGGTTTAAAAGGAATCCCCCGTGAAGCTGAAGAGATTATGATTGCACGTGATGTATTGCTTACACGTTTAACAAAAGGGAGATTGCATGTAGCTCATGTTTCATCCAAAGGTTCACTGGATATTATTGCCATGGCCAAACGGAATAATATACAGGTAACCTGTGAGACAGCACCGCATTATTTTTCACTGACCGATGATGCCATAGCGGAACATCTTTCCATGGCAAAAATGAACCCGCCATTACGTACAGAAGAAGATAGAAAGGCAATTATTGAAGGATTGCGCAATGGCTTAATTGAAGTAATTGCCACCGACCATGCTCCTCATCTTCACAATGAAAAGATGCAGGAGATAGCATTTGCACCGTTTGGCATTATAGGGCTTGAAACAGCAGTGCCATTAATTATTACTGTACTTGTCAAAGAGAACGGTTTTAGCTTCATACAGGCATTTGAAAAAGTTACTATAAATCCCTGTAAGATTTTAGGCATTGATAGAGGGTATATTAAAGAAGGCGCGGTTGCAGATATTACAATTATCAATCCTGATAAAAAAATTACAGTCAATGAAGATTTTATTGTTTCGCGATGTAAGAATACGCCTTTTATGGGAAAAGAGCTTTTTGGTCAGGTTGAATATACTATCTGCAATGGTGAAATAGTTTATCCCTTTAGCTGAATAAATCCTGTAATGCACGTGCCATTATATAGTAGCCTTCTTCGGTTGGGTGTACGCCATCAAACTGTACAAGTTCCTGTAATGGTGTGCCTTTGTTGACAGTGTTTTTCCAGTACTCATGTGTCTTTGATACTGGAAGATTATACTCATCAGCAATAGATAATATTGTATCATATAATTTATACGCATTTTTTGCTTCAGGGAAATCACCAAACCATACAGAAGTTAACAGTACTATATCAGATGGCAATTGTGCCTGTATAGCATTGATTATTGCCCGTATGTAGTTACCAAATACATGTGGTGAATACCCGCATGCGTAATCATTGAGAGCAAACTGTATAAGCACGCAATCAGGATTGTATGAGATGACATCATACGAAACACGGTGCAATCCGCCATCGGCTGTGTCGCCTGGTATACCTTTATTGATTATGCTAATTGATGCAGTTGGGTAGTGTGATTTTAAAAAATCATGAAAATAATCAATATATCCCTTATCAACCATCCATCCATAGGTTAATGAGTCACCTAAAGCAACGATGGTGACAGCCTGGCCATTTTTAAGTTTTTCAATAGTTTTCAGTGGTTTAATCATGGCTCTCCCACAAATTCCTTAAAAGATTGTAATGGCTGTATGAAAATTGTCAAGTAGCAAAATGGTATTGGGTGTAGTGTAGCAATGAATTCTTCTTGCAATATTAAAGTTCTACTATAGGGTAAGACAAAATTAAAAAATTTTTTAAGAGAGGTACAGGATGGATCTTAACGATAAATGCATACTATTGACAGGTGCTTCATCCGGGATAGGGAAAGCATTGCTGGAAGAATTAACAAAATACAATACAACAATTGTGGTTGGAGATATTAATCCCGGTGCTATTGCACAAAATAAACATGTAAAAGCAGTACGCTGTGATGTTAGCAAACAAAAAGATATCGACATGTTGTTTAAAAAAGCACTTGCCATTATGGGGAAAATTGATATCTGCATTGCAAATGCTGGTTTTGCCTACTATGAAAAATTACAAAAAGCTGACTACAATCATATCCACAAAATTGTGTCGGTTAATTATATTGCCCCAATTTATTTTCTTGAGAAGATGATGGAGATAAATAAAGGAAAAGAAGCATGTATGGTATTTACTGCTTCTGCAATGGCAAAATTACCGTTGCCGGGGTATGCATTATATTCAGCTACCAAAGCTGCTCTTGATGGGTTTGCCTATTCATTTAATTTTGAAAAGGAAAAAAACTTTCACCTTGTAGTGGTTTATCCCATAGCAACCAAAACTGAATTTTTTAAAACAGCAGGTGAGGGAACACCGGTACCTTTTCCCACGCAAACACCACAAGAAGTTGCCCAAGAAGTTATCAAAGGGATTCTGCACAATAAACGGTATGTGTTCCCTTCAAAAATATTCAGATGCATGATGATTGTAAACAGGATTCTACCGTTTGCCCTGTGGTGTTATGCCAAAGTTGAACAGTATAAATTTAAAAAGTGGCTTGAATCATCGGGGCGCAAATAAGTGGACATGGGAATTAACGGTGTCATATTTGACCTGGATGGGACACTTCTGGATACTATAGCAGATTTGGCATACAGTGTAAACAGTGTCCTGAAACGTTATGGGTATCGCACACATCCGGTGGAGGAATATAACCAGTTTATTGGTGATGGGATGGCAATGCTCATCCAGCGTGCGGTAGGGGAAACCTGTTCAGATAAAGATATTACAAAGCTTGTTGCTGAATTGAAAGATGAGTATGCAAAAAACTGGAACAGAGAAACAAAACAGTATCCAGGTGTGTATGACCTTTTACAGGAACTATCGCACAAAAAAATCAAGATTTCCGTTTTTTCAAATAAATCACATGAGTTTACTGTAGCAATGGTTGAATACTATTTTTCAGGTATTGCATTCAGCACAATTTTAGGGCTGCAAGATTCCATCCCCCGCAAGCCTGACCCATATGGTGCACTGCTTATTGCCCGCACCATGCAATTAGAACCAACACAGATTGCCATGATTGGTGATTCGGCTACGGACATTGAGATGGCGCATGCATGTGGTATGTATAGCATTGGCGTAAGCTGGGGCTATAGACCTGTTGCGTTGCTTTTACAGCATCATCCCCATGCAATAGCCCACACGCCTGAAGACATCATACGAATTATCACTTCAGTAACGTAATGGCTACAGATACTTGGGTTCTTTATACGAATAAATGGTATGCACACCACCTTCAATCTGGGCTGACAGAGAACGCAATTCAAAGCGAAGCTCTTCTTTATAAAGCTTTTCGTGAAGCTCTTTAATAGTACGCACACCCATATCCTGAAAAGCGTGTTTCAAACCCTGTACCAGATAGGGCACATAATCAAACATTGAACCTTTATCAACCACAGCGCCAGAAACACCCTGGGCTACGAGTATCTTGGAGTCTTCGGCAAAATAGCGTTTTGAACCGCCTTTTTCCATGGCTTCAAGGGATGCCATACCACGATAACGTTTTAGGCGCACACCATTTTCATAAAAATATTCGCCAGGCGCTTCTTCGGTACCGGCAAACATGGAGCCCATCATTGCAGTTGATGCACCAATTGCAAGTGCTTTGGCTATATGCCCTATTGTTGCAATCCCGCCGTCGGCAATTGTAGGTATATTATATTGTTTTGCAAACTTGCTGCAGCGGTACACCGCAGTTGATTGTGCACGGCCAACAGCCATGGTAACCTGTGTGGTACAGATTGAGCCTGGACCCATGCCAATGCGAAGAGCATCTGCCCCAGCTTTGATAAGATTTTCACATTGCTCAACGGTTACAACATTACCGGCAATGACATCAAGTTCAGGGTATTTCTTTTTAATATATTTAATCATTTCTATCTGGTAGATGGAGTTGCCCTGTGCTGCATCTATAACCACAACATTGACACCAGCTTTCACAAGTTCCTGCAATCGCTCTTTTGATTCATCCTTGGTGGAAATGGCTGCTCCAACCATTAGCTGCTTGTTGGCATCTTTTGAAGCAAAGGGATATTCTCTGTTGGTAACAAGGTCATTACGGCTCATCAGGGCAACAAGCCTTCCTTCATCATCAACTATCGGTAATTTGCCCTTTTTAGATTTTTTAAGTAACTCATTTGCCTGTGTCAGTGTAATACCAACCTTTGCAGTGACAAGATCGGTGGTCATTACATCTTTTATTTTTTTTGACCGGTCAGTTTCAAAATCAATATCCCTGTTGGTAACAATGCCTACCAGTTTAGAACCTAAATTGCCATCAACAGTGATGGGTATGCCTGAAAAGCCAAATTTTTCCTTAATTTCATCAATATGGGCGATAGTATGTTCAGGAGATAATACAACCGGATCTGTTATAAATCCATTTTCAAATCGTTTAACTTTTCGTACTAAAGTTACCTGTTCCTCAATGGTATTGTTGTAATGAATGATCCCAATCCCCCCTAATAATGCTAAACTGATAGCCATCTTAGATTCAGTGACCGTGTCCATGGGGCTGGATACCAGAGGCCGTTTGAGTTTAATATTGCGAGTTAATTGTGTTTCTAAATCAACATCATCAGGGTTAAAGTCAATATAACCCGGTAATATGATAAAATCGTTATAGGATAGCCCTTGAGTAGAATTTAAAAGCTCTTCAGCTGAATATCCGTCTTTTGGTTTCATGTGGTACCTCTATGAGTCAATGAATTGTATTGTCTATAGTGTTGTGGTGTTATATAAGATATAGCATGGAGCACACTATATTTCAATTATTTGCTTAAGTATTACATATAATGGTGCAATAATCAACGTAAAAATCAAAGATGCTGTAAAATTTGTGTAAGCTCTGCAATGGTGGTTAACGGTATTAGTGTCCCGGAAAAGCCGGCATTTGAAACCTCAGATATATTATTGCGGGGTAAAATAATGGTGGTTATACCGGAGTTTAAAAATTCCGATAGCCTGCGTAATGAGTGGCTTGCAGAGCGAACCTGTCCGGAAAGTGATAATTCGCCAATGATGCCGGTGGTATGGGGAATGATTGTATTTTTTAAACTGGATATAATGGCGGCGGCAATTGCCAGGTCACAAGATGTATCATCGATGGTAAATCCGCCTGCAACATTAATAAATATGTCAAACGAGCTTAATGAAATCTTTGCATGCTTTTCAATGACCGCTACCAGCAGATTAAGCCTGTTAACATCAAAACCATCTGCCATCCGGCGGGGGTTAGAAAAGCTTGTTGCAGTAACAAGTGATTGTGCTTCAAAGAGTATGGTTCGCGTTCCTTCTATGGTGGCACTGATAACGCTTCCCGGAAAGCTTGTATCATGTGATTGAACAAATAGTGAGTTCTTGTCCTTTACTTCTGTTAATCCTGTGGCGGTCATGGTAAATAGTGCTATCTCATTAATTGATCCAAAACGGTTTTTAAAGGCACGCAATATGCGATAGTCACGGGTAAAGTCTCCTTCAAAATAAAGTACCGTATCAACAATATGCTCCAGTATTTTTGGACCTGCAATAGAGCCATCCTTGGTGATATGACCAATTAATAGTATACAGGTTTGCGTTTGCCTGGCAACATCAGCAAGCCGTGACGCGGTATAGCGTATCTGGCTTACGGAACCAACAGGTGATGTTATCTCTCTGGAATACAGTGTCTGGATAGAGTCTATAATTACCAGTTGAGGTGTGTTGGAGCGTATGAGTGCTTCAATATGGTCAATATCGGTAACTGACGAAAGATGTATTGAATCAGGCTTGATATTAAGGCGGCGAGAGCGTAAGTGTATCTGCTGCAAGGTTTCTTCTCCAGAGCAGTACAGTGTGGTGCAGTGTTGAGCCACCTGTAAGGCAAGCGTGGATTTGCCTATACCTGGTTCACCACCCAGAAGGATAATGGAGCCGGGAACCACTCCTCCACCACAAACAAGGTCAAATTCGCCAATACCGGTTGGAATACGCTGAATAGATTCCGACAGCACCTGTGAAAGGGGAAGGATGGAATTTTCAAAAGGTATTTCGTTTTTAACAACAGGAGTATCCTGTATTTCTTCAACTATGGTATTCCAGGCGTTGCATTCCGGGCATTTACCCAACCATTTCTGAAATGTTGCCCCGCATTCATTACAGATATATATTGTTTTTGGTTTTTTAGGCATTGTTATTTTTTCTGCTTAAAGAGTAGTAATGATGGATCTTTTTCAAGCCTTGAAAAAAGTTCTTTTGCTGAAATGGATGCATCACGTATGTTAGTATAAATTTCTTCATCATACAGAAGCTTTCCCATTGTTCCACGGCCCTTTTCAAGACGATATGCAATTTTATTCATGCTGGATGTGAGTTCAGAAAGATTTTGTAATGTAATGGTAATATCTTCACGGTTTTTTTCAGAGATATATGCCATATTTTTTGAAATAACATTCATCTGGTTCATAAATTGCTGCAATTGCTGGGAAAAAGTTACAATAGCTGCACGTGCAGTACCAACTGACTGCCTTACATCATAGCGGTTTTCATCAACCATTTTATTTAAGTTTGCAACAAATTTATTTGAATTCTGGAATATCTCGGCAAGGATCTGGGCACCGCTTTTATCCTGCATAAAGCTCTGGAATGTCTGCATCATCTGGTCAAAGCTTGCAGGGTCAATACCATACTTGATATCCCCGTCGTTAAGAAAACCAACATCCTCGCTCATTGGAGGAATGACAACATTAATATATTTTTCCCCAATCATGCCTGATGTAAAGATTGAAAACGTTGCTGCTTTTGATAACCGGTATCCCTTATCTATCCATAGTATAACATCTGTTTTTTCACCAGTCTGGCGGATCTCATCCACATATCCAATTTTGATGCCACCACCAATTTTGACAGGGGCACCAACTCTAAGGTCGTTTAAAAATCCAAAATATACATGTAACCGGTAGCCTTTTTGTGAAATGTTAAATTTTGTTAACAGTCCAACCAGTACAATAAAAAGAGTAAAGCTTGTCATAACTAAAAGCCCAACTTTTGCTTCATTACTCAGGCGCATAGCAAACCTCCTTATATCAGGGTGTTGTTATCTCATATACTGTACATACTTTAAGTTCAAGAATTATTCTTATCGAATATAAAAAATATTGTGTGAATGAAAGATGTTTATATAAAATGATTGAAAAATTATATCTCTTGTTTACAACAATACATGCATATAACAGGAGGGATCAATGAGATATTTAGTTGTAGGATCTGGCGGGCGTGAACATGCCATTGCATGGAGGTTGATTCATGATGGAAGTGCCAGTGAGGTATATGTTGCACCCGGCAATGGTGGTATTGATGAGAGGTTTAGAATTCAGGTTGCTGTGAATGATTTTGAATCATTATACACTATCTGCAAACAAAAAAATATTGATATTGTTATAATTGGGCCTGAAGCTCCTCTTGTTGATGGGGTAGTTGATTTTTTACAGAACAGAGGTGTTAGGGTATTTGGTCCAACAGCTCAGGCTGCACAACTTGAAGGTAGCAAGCTTTTTGCAAAATATATCATGCAAAAATATAATGTGCCAACAGCTCATTTCAGGGAATTTAAAGGAAAAGAATCGCTAATAGAATATATAGAATCTTCAGCGGTTTTTCCGGTTGTAATAAAGTTAGATGGGCTTGCTGCAGGTAAGGGTGTGGGTGTGTGCAGGGATAGGGAGACTGCACTGCAGTTTATTCATGAGATGGTCAAAGATAACGCAAAAGTTTTTGTTGAGGATTTTTGTGATGGTGAAGAAGCATCCGTACTGGGGATCAGTGATGGTACAACAGTGTTGCCATTTATTGCTGCCCAGGATCATAAGCGGGTATATGATAATGATGAAGGGCCTAACACCGGTGGTATGGGTGCATATGCACCGGCTCCAGTGGTTACCAGCAGAATACTGGAAAGGGTGCACAGGGAAATTCTTCAACCAGTAATTCTGGGTATGAAAAATGAGGGGATGCCTTTTGTTGGGATTTTGTATGCAGGCCTTATTATTAAAGGCAATGATATTAAAGTATTGGAATTCAATGTTCGCTTTGGTGATCCTGAAACGCAAGTGTTATTGCCATTGGTAAATGGCAAATTAGGTGATTTCATACAGGCAGCTATTGATGGAAAACTTTCCAGTATGAATCTTACATTCAGGAATAAGCATGCCATTACTGTGGTCCTTGCTTCAGGAGGTTACCCCGGTTCATATAAAACGGGTTTACCTATTACAGGTTTGGACCAACTGCCTGAGGATATCCTTGTTTTTCATGCAGGTACTAAACGGGATGGGCAATTACTTACCAATGGGGGTAGAGTGCTGAATATTACAGCAATAGCCGACAGTTTAGAAGAAGCCTACCATAAAGTATATAATGCTATACCGTCTGTATCATTTGAGGGTATGCACTATAGAAAAGATATCGGTTTCAGGGCTTTGAAAAAACGCCCGTAAGTTAATACGTTCTGTTTGTAATATAGGGATTTGTACTTCCTTAATAAATAAAATATTAATAGCTGCAAGCATTGTGTTACAGTTTTCTAAATTGAGAATATATTGTGGTTCAAAGCGTATGCCATTATTTAATGGGCAGATATCAACACCGTTATGTATTAAAACCGGATAGCCATGGGTTCTGCAAATTACAGGCCGTACAGGATAGATAATGCAGCTATTGTTATGCAAAAATATACAGGAATGATAGCTTTTCTGTTTAATTATGGTTCTTATTGATTCAGGTTGTTTTATATACCATTGTACTATGGGTATCAGTTCAACCGGCATTATACTTTCCAGTATACAACAACTGCTGCAGCCCTCCCTGCAATGTAATTGTTTGCCGTACGTTTCAACGACAGAGTCAGTAAATGCATCAACTTTTTGTATCAGCTCATAGTAATATTTGAGTGATTGCATTGGCTTACCTTTAAGGAATAGTCATCAGTTGAGGAACCTCTGATTGTTTGCTCAATTCCAGAGCTTTTTGCAAAGCCTTCAATAAATCTTTTGCTGTATAAATATCACGCAGGATAACAGGTTGTGAAAAATTATCCCCTGAAGGGAAGATAGCTACAAAGGGTATTGATCGTGAACCCAGTTGTTGCAATATGGTCTCTGCTGGGGGATTTTTTGTTGTAATATCGGCTTTGTACACAGCAATATTATTCTTATGGATAAATTCAATAACATCTGAAGATGATAATGCTGTAGCTTCAACAAATTTGCAGTTTGGACACCACTGTGCAGTAAAAATGACCATTGCAACCTGCGATGTATTGTTATGAACTATCGCCTCCCAGTCATAAGGCTTGTAGGTTATGGTAGCTTGTGATGTTTTTTTGGAAGAAAATAGTATGCTTGCAGAAAAAACAAGTAGCACAAGCACCACAAATGAAATTATTCGCTGTAGAGATGGTTTTGTTAAATTTCCAAACCGTCCCCATTGCCATAATCCAATGGATACAAGTAATAAAAACCAAATAGTTTTTATCAATGTAGATGCATCAAGCAATGTGACAAGGTAGATAGTGGTGGCAACCATTAGAAATCCCATGAATTGCTCAAATGTTATCATCCAGTCTCCTGGTTTGGGAATGAACCTGATAAGTGACGGATAGAATGATAAAAGCAGATATGGCAAGGACATGCCAAGGCCAATGTTAATAAAAACCATAAAAATTATAACTGGATGCTGCGTTAATGACCATGCCAGTGTAGCCCCTAAAAACGGACCGCTGCAGGGGGTAGCAAGTAGTGTGGCAACTATGCCTTTGAAATAGGAATCTACGTATATATTGGCACTTTGTACTTGTGGAAGTCGTGGAATATTGAATGTATACACACCAAAAAACGATAATGCCAGTGCGAAAATTATGGCTGCCATAATAATAATAAATGTTTTATGCTGAAAAAGCTCACCCCAGTTATATCCAGCATATGCTGCCAGAGAAGCCAATGCCAGAAATGATGTGAGTATCCCTGCGGTAAAAAGCAATCCCATAATCCTTACCTGGCGTGGTTTGTTGTTGCCATATGATATAAAACTTAAAATTTTCAGGCTAATTACAGGCAGCACACAGGGCATAAAGTTGAGTAAAAAGCCTGCTAAAATGCCAAAGAAGATTGCGTGGAATAAACTTAATGGAGAAGAACTGCCTGCATCTATTACGTTAAAATGACCGGATGCATCCTTTTTGTTTACTGTATGAATTATAGCTTCAGGCTCTTTATACATGGCGCATAATGAAGTGTCAAATTCAGAGGCTGATTTATCAACGTTGATTATCTGGGTGACAGTCTGCCGTATGGGGGTGCAGGATACATCATTGCAATATAATGCCTCAATAGTGATTGATAATGAATACGAACCTTCTTTTGCCGTATGTAGTGTAAATGGGATACAGAGTGAGGTGTGCTTTTTGTAAATATACACGGGTTTGCTGTCAAGAGGTGAAATATAAAAGGTTCCGGGAAGATAACGCGTTTTTCCGGGTACTATGTGTTGCGTTGCTTTTGTATAAGCGGTTGTAGCTTTTCCGGTTCCTTCACCTTTGGGGTTGGCATAGATATAGCCTTTTGAAGGTAGCTCTATATCTATAATAGTACAGGCTTTTGTATTTGGTTTTACATTTAGTACTTTCTTTACAGGATGTATAGTAATGTTAGTATCAGCGTATCCATAATATTCGGATGCAATCATAAACAAAATTAAGGTATATATTGCTAAATATATTTTGTTACTTTTCATTATGAAGAGTCTCCTTCTGAAAATAGAATGTATTCATTTCACCTTCCCTGCTTTGATAGGCTATAGCAACCGTTGTGTTTAATTCCCAGCCATTGTGAACACCCATGTCTAAGTATTTGTGTTATACTATGGAATTCAGTTAATAAATTTGATGGGAAGATAATTTTAAAAGATACAAAAAATTTTGAAAAAAAATATTGTATTAAGAATATAGCAGATTTAGTCGATATTGCAAATAGAAATTAATGATTGACACAAAGGAGGGTGTCATGATGGCACAACACATAACAGCAATAGAACAGAGCATAGAACAACTCAATAATCTGCTTAAGGGGCTGGCTGCAGTACGTACTGGATTAAGTGAAAAACTGGTAAAAGCAAATGTGGTTGCTAATGTCAGTGTTGAAGGCCTGGGAACTATTATAGACAGCTATCAGTAAAAAAGGGATGCATTATATGCAGCACCCTTTTTTACCACTAATATCCTTTTCTATAGCCCTTACCACATCACGAGCAGCTTTGCTTACATCTGTATTAATATTCTGGTCAGTAAGCAGTAATATAGGAAGATAATACCACCCTAATAGACAGCATCCGCACCATGCATTCTTATTGGTTTCACGGTTATAGCGTAAAGTGCCTACAATGCTCCCTGTTTGTGTATTGATAATACGGGCATTGAATGCTATCTTTGTCTTTGGTACAATATAAAATTGCCTGTCATAATAATAATCTGATACACTTCCCACAATAATATAATCTGTTTTAGCCAGTTTGCCTATATCAGTCAGTTGTGCATCGGTTAATCCTGTCATGTCTAAGGATTTTTCCTTAATAATTTTTTCCACCTGAGATCGTTCCACCAGATCCCAGTTAGATATCTGTACCAGTTCACTTGTCAATGCGTCAGCAATACTTACTCCTGAACCAGGATATTTTGGGGCATCAACAAAGGTTAGCACAGCTATACGAATAGGCTTTTGTAAAGCCTGTTTATCTTTTATGTACACTGATTTGTCTACTGATGTACAAGAAATCATAAAAAGAAATAGTAAAAGCACTGTTAATTTTTTCATAATGATATACCTTAAATAAATAATATATTACAACATTTTTGGTTATTTAAAAGAAGATATAACAATATGCATTTAAATCGTGTAAATAATCAACAATTTTTATGTATTGATAATAAATAATATTTAAAAATTGCAAATAGTCTTTCAGTAATGGTTGAATACATGGGATATATGTTTTTGATAATATAATTGCAATTGTAAAATGGTTATCATTAAATTGATGTTGACAGACAATAGCACCTTACGTAAGGTAAAAAAAATATTTAACAGCAGGAGACGCTATGAATATGAAAAGGATACCATTTGTAATCTTTAGTTTAATTATTATAATTACTTCAAGTTCTACTGTATTTGCTGCCAATTCCGAGTTAAACGGTACCCTGGGTACCTCATATGCCGATGACCCTGCAAAATATGGCCTGGATATTTCCTTACATTACAACTGGCTGCTTGACCCATATTTTGTAACAGGCCTTGAATCAGGATTTTACTGGGTTAAATGGGACAGAAAGATTGGTGTTAAACAGGAAGGTACAGTGTATGTAGATGTAAAAGCAGATACCAATGCGTATGTTATCCCTATGATGTTCAATGCACAGGTGCGCTTGCCAAACTTAAAGGATAAACTGTATGTAACGCCCTTCGTAACCATTGGCCTTGGCTATTCATTCATGATATTGCATTATTCACAGCCTGATTTTACTGATTCAAATACAGGTAAGTCATATAATGCAGATTCCATTACCAAACTTTTTAGCGGGCTTTCATGGGAGCTTTTCTTTGGTGCTTCGTTAAAGCCGGCTGCTGATTCAAAGGTTGATTTTTATGCTGAAGCTGGATATCGCAGCTTACCTCTTAAAAGCGGCGATTTAGAACTGGATATGTCAGGGCTGGTAATACGGTTAGGGGTTAGGTATCCTCTGTAAGCTACCAACTCAATTTTTAAAGTACTTGACTTTTTATAAAACATTTTATTTGGTTTTGTAAAACTATTATTGAATATGCGGGGTGTTTATGGTACCTACTGCATACCTGTTTGATCCTGTATATATGGACCATGATACAGGATGGGGACATCCAGAAAGACCTGAGCGACTGGCAGCTATAGATCAGCGATTGCGTCAGCAGACATATTATAAATCCCTGATTAAGGTTGAACCAAAAATTGGAGCAAAGCGGTATATAGAACTGGTGCATTCTGCGGAATACATTGACCGCGTAAAGCAGGAGATAGAATCCGGCATACATTATTTAGATTCCATGGATACAGCTGTATGCAAGCGTTCATATGAGGTTGCGCTATTTGCAGTAGGTGGTAGCCTCAACATGTGTGATACCATTATGTCGGGTGAAGCAATACGCGGCTTTTGTGCAGTTCGCCCTCCCGGTCATCATGCTGAGTATGATTATGCTGCAGGTTTTTGTATATTCAATAATATTGCAATTGCAGCTAAATATTTACAGGTAGAGCATGGATTAAAAAAAATTGCGATAGTTGATTGGGATGTACACCATGGTAATGGAACACAGCATACCTTTGAGCGTGATAAAACCGTAATGTACATCAGCACGCATCAGTATCCTCATTATCCTGGAACCGGTGCCCGCAGCGAACGGGGCAAAGGAGAGGGCGAAGGATATACACTGAATTTTCCAATGCCGGCAGGTAGTGGTGAACCTGAATATTTAGATGTCTTTAAAAATCAGATAGTTCCTGCATTAATAAAATTTGAACCTGATATTATCCTTATTTCAGCTGGTTTTGATGCACACAATGCCGACCCCTTATCATATATAGGGCTTACCTCTGAGTCATACTATAAATTTACTGTGCTGTTAAAACAGGTTGCCAATGAATTCAGTGGTGGCCGCATGATAGCATTCCTTGAGGGAGGATATGACCTGGAAGCACTGGCAAGTAGTGTGGATATGATGATGCGCGGATTTATAGAAGATTAATGTATATCTTTGTGTTCCTGTAAACTCACTCCTATCAGAGCCACTGTGATTAATAATCCGCCAATAATGATGTTTGTGGCAAATGAGTCATTGAAAAAATATATACCCATGCATGCTGCAATAAATATCCTGCTTGAAGATAGTATGGAACCACTTGTTGCATCAATGAACTTGAATCCTGCAGTAAAAAAAGCCTGTCCTAAATAGGCACTTAAGCCTGAAAGCAGCATATAAAAAAATGTGATACTATCGGGAATTGTAAATACCGGAATCATTGCAATGCCATTTATAACAAGCCCAATGCTCATAAGATGGAATAAAATAATTGATGTACTATCATATTTTCGTGATTCACGAAGTGCTACTACAGCAATAGCAGAAATAATTGCTGAAAGAAATGAATAAACATCACCAATATTGATGGTACTGTAATGAGGCAGTATCACCAGATAGGTGCCAGCCAGTGTTAGCATAAGATACAAAAAATTGATTTTTATAATGCGTTCCTTATTAAATAAAGGAGCAAGCACAAATACAAAAACAGGATATGTCATATTGAGCATATTTGCATTGGTAACTGTTGTATATTGGACTCCAACAAAAAAAAGTATTGCTGCTACGGTGTTTGATACAGCACGGGTAAGCACCAGGGGTATATTATTAGGGCGAATGCTCATTTTATGGATGACAATATACCCTGAAGAGATAATAAATCCAATGAGGAACCTTACAAAGGATACCTCTATACCATGAATGGGGGATGTACTGGTAATATATTTTGCAAACACGGTTGATAAAGAAAACGTAACTGCAGAAAGAAGTACATACAGAATACCTTTTGTACGAGGTGTAATCATTATATGAATTCCATTATTCAAGTATGTATGCTAATTAAAAAAAATATTAACTAAAATTTACATATAAGATTATGAAAATCTATTAAAAATATATAGTAGCACATAATAACAGATATGTTGGTAAATCATAGTAAAAATTTTTTATTATTAATTCTGTAAAAAAAGTTGTAATATAAAGTGGTAATGTGATAAAATCTAAACATAACAGTGTTATGTTTAGGAGGCTCTATGTATCAACTTCTTTTCACACCTATAACCATTAATACATTGGAAATCAAAAACAGGATTGCTTACCCTGCTTTAGGGTTAATGTATTCATACGATGGTACTTTGAATGATCGATACTATGAATATTTCAGAGAAAAAGCAAAAGGGGGAGCTGGTCTTGTTACTGTGGGCCCGGTTGGGATAGATATTGCAGGATCTGGCAGAGTTGCTTTATCACTGGCATCAGATGAAAGGATTCCTGATTTTGCAAAATTAGCACAGATTATAAAAAGTGAAGGAGCGCGAACGTTTGTACAACTGTTCCATGCTGGGGCATATTCGTATTCAATGCTCACTGATGGCGTTCAGCCTATTGCCCCTTCAGCGGTCTATTCAAAATACTCAAAGCAAACACCCAGAGAAATGACACTGGAGGACATCGAAATTGTCCAGAAAGCATACGTTGATGCTGCGCTGCGTGTAAAGGAAGCGGGCTTTGATGGCGTTGAGATTATTGCTTCGGCAGGGTATCTCATTACACAGTTTCTATCGCCCATAACTAATAAACGAACAGACAAATATGGTGGATCATTTGAAAACAGGGTACGCTTCCCAAGAGAGGTGATTGAGAAGGTGCGTCAGGCAGTTGGCAAAGATTTCCCAATCAGCATACGGATGGCAGGCCATGATTTTGTTCCGGGAAGCAACACAAGCAAAGAAACACCGTTGTTTGCTAAGGTATATGAAGAAGCAGGTGTGGATATTATTAATGTTACGGGTGGGTGGCATGAAGCTAAGGTTCCACAGCTTCCCATGGAATTACCGCGTGGAGGGTATGCGTATTTAGCTGCCAATATTAAAAAAGCAGTGAATGTGCCTGTTATGGCTTCCAACAGAATAAGCTCACCGGCTGAAGCTGAAAAGATACTTCGCGACAGCATGGCTGATATGGTTAACTTAGGAAGAGTACTGATTGCTGATCCGTACTGGCCAAAGAAAGCTATGCAGGGAAAAGCAAAGCTTATAAGGCCATGTGTGGGTTGTAATCAGGGTTGTACTGATACATTGTTCAGTGGCATGCCGGTAGGATGTATTCTAAACGCTCGTGCAGGGTATGAGTTTGAACGCTCTTTAGCAAAAACTTCTCATCCGTTGAAGATTATGGTTGTGGGTGCAGGACCTGCAGGACTTGAAGCAGCAGTACGGGCAAAAGAGGCAGGGCATGAAGTAGAAATTTATGAGAAAGAACATGAAATTGGTGGCCAGTTATATATAGCTGCTGCACCACCACATAAACATGAATTACTTGAGATTATACGCTACTATAAAGCAATGATAGAAGAATATTCAATTCCGGTACATTTGAATACAGCGGTAACAATTGATATTATAAACAAAAAGAAGCCTGATCATGTAATAGTTGCTACAGGTGCTGAAGCGCTGAAGCCCCCCATCAAGGGCATAGATAATCCACATGTATATTCAGCCTGGGACGTTTTGCGTGATAATCCCAAATTGGGGCGCAATGTTGCAGTGATAGGCGGAGGTGCTGTTGGTATAGAAACAGCATTGTTTATTGCAAATAAGGGTACATTGTCACCTGAAGCACTGCATTTTTTGATGTTTTTTGAAGCAGAACCAGTGGAACGATTGAAAGAATTAATAACACAGGGCACCAGTACTGTCACCATTATTGAGATGCTTCCTTCTATTGGTAAGGATGTTGGCAGGTCGACAAAGTGGATATTGAAATTGGAATTGGAAAAATTTGGTGTTAATGTGATTACATCTGCCAGGGTTACTGAGATTACGGATAAAGCTGTAGTTTTTTCAAGGGATAATACTGTAATAGCACAGGAATTTGATAATGTGGTTATTGCAGTAGGCTCAAGGCCGGTTAATCCGCTGGGGAATGAATTGCAAAAAGCTGGTATTGCGCACACGATCATTGGCGATTGCAAAAAGATAGGAAAAATAAATGATGCCATTCATGAAGCATTTTTAGCGATAGCTAACTTGCAACAGATGGCAAAGGTATAACAGTAGATAAAAAATGAGGTGTCCCAAAAGACACCTCATTGCAATTACGTTACAACCGCGTCATTGCGAGGAATGAAATGACGAAGCAATCCCATAGTTGCGAGCGCCGCAGGCGCGTAGCAATCTCATCTTCTGCGGCATTAAGATTGCTTTGCTTCGACAAGCTCAGCACTGGCGCTACGCTCGCAATAACATTGCACTCACATTATTGTGAACCCCACGGTTTGTTTTGAGACGTCCCCTTTCTGTCATTCACCCTTATCATCCTTATACATTGCATCAATGATATCTTTATACTTTTCAGCAATAACTTTGCGTTTAAGTTTTAAGGTTGGAGTTATCTCGCCTGATTCAACGGTAAATTCCTGAGGAAGAAGGGTAAATTTTTTGATCTTTTCAAACCGTGCAAATTCTTTCTGCGCTTCTTCTATTCGCTGCCGGTAAAATTCAATGATCTCAGGTTTTGAGATTAGGTCTTCTTTACTTGTATACGATATATTATGGGCTTTTGCATATTCTTCCAGTGCCAGGAATGAAGGTACCACCAATGCAGTAACATACTTTCGCTGATCACCAATGACCGCTATCTGTTCAATGAAATGGTCGGCACCAATGGTGCTTTCTATCATCTGAGGAGCGATGTATTTCCCGCCTGATGTTTTCATGAGGTCTTTAATTCGCTCAGTAATTCTGAGTTCACCATTTTCTTCAAAGAATCCGGCATCACCGGTTCTGAACCAGCCATCATGGGTAAGTACTTCAGCCGTTGCTTCTGGCTTTTTGTAATAGCCTTTCATGACATTGCCGCCACGTACTAAAATTTCCCCGTTACTGGGATCAATCTTGACCTCTACATCAGGGAGAGGTTTGCCAACTGCACCAAATTTAAAATTATACTGTTCATGGCAGGTAACGGTTGCTGTGGTCTCGGTTAATCCATAGCCATAGCAAATAAATATGCCACAGGCATAGAAGAATTCTTCAATTTCCTGTGAAAGGGGAGCTCCTGCACAGGGGAAGAATTTTATTCTTCCACCTACAACATCCCGTATTTTTTTGAGTACAAGTGTGTCAGCTATTTTATATTTAAAACGCAGCAGTGGTGATATAAAAAGCTGGTCTTTCTTTTTGTTATTATGCTGTGCACCAACTTTGATAGCCCATTTGAAAAGTTTTTGTTTGGCTGGTGGAGCGCTTTCTAATCGGTTATAGACTGTTGCATAAATCTTTTCATAGAACCGTGGGACGGCACACATGATGGTAGGTTTGACTTCCTGAATGAATTCAACAATCTTTGCCGGGTCTTCCAAGTAATTATTGGTCATACCTTTTGCAAACACATAGTATGTCCATATACGTTCAAATACATGGCTTAATGGCAAAAATGCAAGTGATATATCATTTTCATTTGGGTCAATCAGTCGTAAATCATGCTGCACTTTTTGAAAAAGAGCATTTGAGTGAGTTAGCATTACACCTTTGGGTTCACCGGTGGTACCAGATGTATAAATTAATGTTAAAAGGTCATCCAATGTTCCTCTGCTCATCATTTCTTTGACTTCATTGTCTTTGGAGGACTGCTGCCCAATTTTCAAAAAATCGCTGAAATACATTATTGTATCAGATTTTTGTATTGGTACTGTCTCTTTAAAGACGATAACCTTCTGCAAGAATTTATTATCAGGGAGTATCTGCATGATTTTGGAGTATTGTTCTGCATCCCCCACAAATATAACTTTTATTTCTGCATGGTTGATGATGTATTCTGCCTGTTTTGCTGTGTTGGTTGCGTAAATAGGAACAGGAATTGCCCGTATACATAATGAACCAATGTCAGCAATAGACCATTGAGGCATATTTTGTGAAAATATTCCTACTGTTTCCTGTTCGCCAATACCACATTCAATTAATGCTTTGCTGGTATTGTTTACCATATCACCAAATTGCTTCCAGGTAAATTCTACCCAGCTATCCTTTGGTTTATACCGCATTGCTACTCTGTTGCCGTATTTGTTAACCTGATCCCAGAATACCTGCGAATAATGTGTGTATCCCATACCTCTACCCCTTTTATATAAAATATTTTATAATGTATTATAATTGGTTGTTCATTAAGATTTTAACATATAAATATTGTACTAAGTCAATAAAATTTTTTTGCTAATTGCTCTTCATTATTAAAAATTTTATTCATATATGTTAGCATGACTCAACTTCATGAGATGATAGTAGTGTACAGGGTGTGTTATTTTATATACTAATTGAAGTTAAGAAATTAATTGAGTTTTGCAATTAAATTATTGACATGAAATATTTTAAAATATATCTAAAAGGCTGTGAAAATAAATGTATACTGTTCAAGGAAGCATTGAAAATTGATTATCATGATGGGTTATGTATTCGATAATCAAGTATGTATGAAAATATTATTTTTTTGATATCATGAATTGAATATTTTACTATATACAATCAGGAGATAGTTGTGAGTTCATTACTGGAGTTTACGGATACCAAGTTTATTAAGTTTTTAAAATCACAAAACAAATATAAGGCCATTGAAGAGCTTGCGGACGTATTCAAAGGCACCGATGTGTGCTCCGATATCAAAGCATTCATCAATGCATTGAAGGAGCGTGAAGAAATAATGACAACAGGCATTGGTTTTGGTATAGCGGTTCCGCATGCTAAACTGGAATCAGTTAATAAAATTGCATTTGCTATAGGTATTTCGAAAAAAGGGATTGACTTTAATTCTATTGATGGAAAGCCAGTACACCTGGTGGTACTGGTAGCTGCGGGTGAACGCCAGCATAAAGAGTATTTGAAGTTATTATCTAAAATAATGTCGGTTCTAAAAAACGATACAATACGCAATGAAATGATTCAGGCTAAAAGCACTAAAAATATTATTGAAATACTTCGTAATGCTAAGTAATTTTTTGCCACATGAACAAAACACTATATATTCTCCAGTACTATTATGATAGTATAAAAAAATTTTTCACTACCAGATATGACCTGAAAGAATACATATTACAGATTGGCATTTCGCTTGTCATTGGAACTGCTGCTGGCCTGGGTGCTATGGGGTTCCATACTCTCATTGAGTGGATGCGTTTTGCAATCAATCCTTCGCATTTTTCACGCTACCTTGAAATTCCATCATTTGTTATGGCGATAGTTCCTGTTATTGGGGCGTTGATGATTATAGGCTTAACGCGATTATTCCCAAAGCAGGCGTCTGAACGAGGAGTTACCAGTGTTATAAAATCTGTCCTGTTGCAAAAAATCCCCATTCCACTTTTTACAACGTTGTTTCATTTGATAGCTTCTGCTGTGACATTGGGTACTGGTGCACCGCTGGGTCCTGAAGGGCCTTCTGCTAAAATTGGTGGTGGACTTGGTTCATATATTTCATCACTTTTTCGTTTGAATATCCGTAAAATGACCACATATACCGTTGCAGGAGCTGGTGCTGCAATTTCTGCTATATTCAATGCCCCTATAGCTGGCGTCTTTTTTGGGATAGAGGTAATATTGCTCAATGATTTAAAAAATGAGTCATTGAGTGCTCTGGTAATAGCATCTGTATCTGCGGATATGGTTTCAAAAGCATATTTAGGAAATGTTGCATTGTTACAGATTCCCAAATTTCAGGTTAATACTCACGAGGTTCTGTATTTTATTCTACTAGCAATAGTGTGTGGCATTGTTGCGCTTTTATTTATGGAACTATCGCACATAATAAAAAAATTTTATAGAAAAATAAGAAAGGATGACACAATTGCCATATTGTTACCACTATCACTCCTATTTGCTGTTGCAGTTATGTTTTATACAGATATTTATGGCATTGGGTATGAATTAATCAATAAAGTCCTGGCAAAAGAATTTTCTGTAAATATTTTGCTTATATTGTTTGTATTAAAAATTATATTTATAGCACTATATTTTCAAACTGGAGCCTATGGCGGTTTATTTGCTCCATCATTATGTATAGGCATACTGGTTGGTTATTTATTTGCATCACTGCTTTCTATATTTGGGGTAACACTTGATCCTGTTGCGTATGCACTCATAGGTATGGGTGGTATGCTTGCTGGTTTAAACTCAATACCAATTACTGCCATATTGATGGTATTTGAATTGACCAATGATTATAGAATTATTCTTCCTGTTATGCTTGCTACGGTGATATCGCACCTGACTGTTACCTACTATAATAAAGGCACCATCTATGAATTAGAGTTGCTGGAAGAGGGCATTGATGTGCGCAAAAGCCGTATTAATGTTCTTGAATCAGTTACTGTCCAGTCAATAGCAAGCAAGGATTTTCAGATAATTAATACAAAAGCACCACTCAAATTTGCAATGGATAAACTGATTGAAGTGGAAAGGCTTATTGTAGTTGATGATAATGGTGGCTATGCAGGGATATTATCATTAAATGAAGTCAGGCAGGCACTACTTTCCAGTGATGTGGTTGAATTGCTGATCTGTCAGGATATTGTATTACATGTTAATCCCTGCAGCGAGAGTGATTCCGCAGCGGAGGCGCTAAGACGAATGGATGAATATGGGATTGATTTTTTACCTGTAGTAAAAGAAAATAAGGTTACAGCTATTGTCCTGTATCGGGATATAATAAGTATGTACAATAAAATTATAGTACAGATTGAAGAAAAGCAGTATGGACATTTTGGCTTATAATATTTGTACGATAGTTACCTGTTAACAAAATACTTGACGATAAAACCTGTGTGAATAATGTGCATTTGTATTTTATTAATATATAGTGATAGACTCTATTGATGTATTGGGTGCAACTGGTGTAAAATGTATTATTGGAGGATGATGTATGCAGGAAAAGGAATATAAACCCAAGCAAATTGAAAAAAAGTGGCAGGACCGATGGAATAACGAGAAGGTATTTTTATCAAAACGTGATAAAAACAGGCAAAAGTATTATATATTAGAAATGTTTCCATATCCATCTGGTAGAATACACATGGGTCATGTGCGCAATTATTCAATTGGCGATGTTGTAGCACGTTATAAACGAATGCAGGGCTTTAATGTATTCCATCCCATGGGATGGGATGCATTTGGCTTACCTGCAGAAAATGCTGCTATCAAGCATAATATTCCTCCTAAAAAATGGACAGATGACAATATTGCTTATATGAAAAAGCAATTTAAGATGTTAGGGTACTCTTATGATTGGGAAAGGGAGATAGCAACCCATACACCTGAATATTATAAATGGAATCAATATGTTTTTATCAAGATGTACGAGAAAGGACTGGCCTATAAGCGCAAAGCACCGGTTAACTGGTGCCCAACGTGCAATACAGTGCTTGCCAATGAACAGGTTGAAAATGGAGTATGCTGGCGATGTGAAACACAGGTAACCCAGCGTGAACTTGAGCAATGGTTTTTTAAAATAACCGATTATGCTGAGGATCTGTTATCAGGCCATGATATTCTAAAAGAGGGTTGGCCTGAACGTGTTATTGTAATGCAGAGAAACTGGATAGGTAAATCAACAGGACTGGTTGTAAATTTCAAGGTTGCTGATACTGGTGAAGACTTCCCAATTTTTACCACGCGTCCCGATACTATTTACGGTGTAACTTTTATGGTAATAGCTCCTGAACATCCATTTCTGGAGCGAGTAAAAGACTCAAAAGTAAAGGAATTTATAAAAAGAATCAAAGAGCAGTCTCTGGTAGACAGGCTTTCTGAAGAAAAAGAAAAAGAAGGCATAGATACCGGAATAAAAATCATAAACCCATTTAACGGTGATATTGTCCCTCTGTATGTGGGTAATTTTGTTCTTATGGAATATGGAACAGGTGCTATTATGGCAGTACCCGCACATGATACACGTGACTTTGCATTTGCTAAAAAATATGGAATTCCTATAAAGCTGGTTATTGATAATCCTTCTTTGCCCATTGATGTTGCATCAATGAAAGATGCATATGTGGATGATGGTGTATGTGTGAATTCCGGTCCCTTTACAGGTATGGCTAATAAGAATGCCATTGAAGCAATATCAGATTATGCTGAAAAAGAAGGTATAGGCTACAAAAAAGTAAATTACCGCCTAAAAGATTGGCTTATATCACGACAGCGATACTGGGGCTGCCCTATACCAATTGTGTATTGTGAAAAGTGTGGTGCACAGCCTGTAGCTTATGATACCTTGCCGGTGGTATTGCCAACGGATGTTGATTTTCATGGTGATTCTCGATCACCACTTACCATGATGCCCGAATTTTATGAAACCAAATGTCCACACTGTGGAGGGAAAGCAAAACGTGAAACAGATACCATGGATACTTTTGTTGATTCTTCATGGTATTTTGCAAAGTTTACTTCTCCTCATTCAAAGGAAATTTTTGATTTTGATGAGGTCAATTACTGGACTCCCGTTGATCAATACATTGGTGGAATAGAACATGCATGTATGCATTTGCTCTATGCTCGTTTTTTTACCATGGTGCTTAATGATCTTGGAATCCTTAAATACCGCGAACCGTTTACACGTCTTTTAACTCAGGGCATGGTTATTAAAGATGGAGCAAAGATGAGTAAATCCAAGGGCAATATTGTGGATCCTGATGATATCATAGACAAATATGGTGCTGATACTGTACGACTATTCATGCTTTTTGCAGCTCCACCTGAAAAGGATCTGGATTGGTCGGATAAGGGTGTTGAAGGTTGCTATCGCTTTGTGAATAGAGTATGGCGCATTGTTCAGAAATATAGTGATTGTTATACAAAATATAATTTTGATGGTATAGTGTTAGATACTGCGTTAAAAAATTTAAGAGGCGAAATTCATCGCACGGTCAAATCAGTGACGCATGATATAGAAAATAGAATGCAATTTAATACAGCAATTGCCCGTATGATGGAATTGGTAAACGCGTTGTATCAGGTAAATGAAGAAATGATACGAACAGATGCCGGGAAAATGGTAGTATCCGAATTGTTTGATAAACTATTGCCAATGCTTGGACCGTTTGTGCCACATCTTGCCGAAGAATTATGGGAGGTCCTGGGGCATAAAAATTTTATTCTGGATGAGCCATGGCCTGATTTCAAAGAAGAGCTTACCGCAAAGGATGAAATAGAAGTTGTGTTCCAGATAAATGGAAAGATACGGTCAAAACGAAATGTCCCTGCTGATATTACAAAAGAAGAAATGGAAAAGGTAGCTCTTGATGATGACAGAATTAAAGAGATGATAGCGGGGAAAACAGTCAGAAAAGTAATAGTTGTGCCTGGAAAATTGGTTAATATTGTCATGTAGATTATATTATCTGAGTAGATACGCAGCTATACATAGTATTCCTGTGGCAATTCGAGCTATTGCATCAATAATCAATGCAAAGCGGCTTCCTGTTTGCCCCAATTCCTCAAGTCCTTGAAAAAATATATTTTTTATCTTTTCAGGATAAATCAAAACGAATGGCCCAGAAAAGACCACTATTAATCCAATGATGAAAAGTGGGGTAGATAAAGGGTTGGATGATGGGACCTGAGTTAATGGAAATCCCGCTACTATTAATGCAATCCCATAAAGAAAATACAACCTGCTTGAAGAAATTTGTATCCATAATTGTAACATTCGGGCAGGCATTACAAGTTCTAACAGCCCAATGGTTATAACATACATACCTACTATCAGTATAAAAAGCATTACCATGGGATATCCTGTCTGGTTAAAAAAATTAAAATGAGTATTGATACATTAAAAAAATTAGATTGTATTCAGTGTCAAGATAATTCATAAATAAAAAAAAGAGGCATATATCATAATGCCTCTTTTATCAATAATGAGTATTACTTACTATTTTTTATCTCGTATCTTTTTACAGTATTTATAAACACCTTTTAAAGTCTTTAATGGTTGATCTTTTGCTGCAATATTGACCACCCAGGCTGGTAGTGATCCACCTAATTCAGCATGCACCTGATAAATAACTTCTACATGATTTTCATCTTTTTTGATTATATCCCATCTCCCTTTTAAAGATGTCATTCGTACTAAACCACTGTCATTTTTATAAGTACTATCATTTACTGATGACATGTTTACCCACGCGGTTCCTTTTTTCTCATCCCAGCCGCATTCAACTTTAACAACAACATCTCGATCAGTAACAACAGGAAGGTCAAGGATGAAATACATATCAAGATCTTTTGGATTGCGTACATTTATTGGATATAATGCATTACACATGCCATACCATTTGTGGTAATTATTGTAGTCCTGAATAACTTTCAGAGCAATATCAAAAGGAATATCTGAAAAACTAACACCTTTAAATTCTTTATACGGTGATCCGGGAATGTCTCGCGTATAAATTTGTAATGAAGCTTGATCTTCTTTACTTTCATGTACTAATTTCCAATTTGATTGTTGTGAAAAAACAATGATTGAAATGCTTGCAAAAATAATTGTTAAAGAGAAAGTTAAAAGCCTTTTCATGACAAACCTCCTTTTAAAAATTAATGTGATAAAATTTATTTGTAATTACTCTTTATTCGTTAATAAATTATCAGGTAAAAATATATTCTAATTGAGGGTGTCCCAAAAGGAACATCTTTGCAATGACTTTGCACCTGCATCATAGAGAGCCATACTGTTTGTTTTGGGACACCCCAATGGACATTCTGCAATAAATAATATTAATTAACCTTTTCAACAAGCAATGCTCCTGCATTGCCAAAAGCACCGCACAGGGAAGCCAATCCATATTTAGCATCAGGAAACTCAGTTGCCAGCACATTTAACAGTGTTATAATTATTCGTGCACCTGATTCACCTAACGGATGACCTAATGCGATAGCACCACCCCAAACATTCACACGCTTAAATGGAGCATTATCATTATCAAGTTTTAATTCTCGTATACATGCTAATGACTGGCTTGCAAAAGCTTCATTTAATTCAATTGCTCCAACTTCGTCTAAATTTAAACCAGTCCGTGCAATTAGTTTCTTTATAGCAGGAATTGGTCCAATTCCCATTACAGTAGGATCACATCCTGCTAATACACCATAAGAATATTTATACCGATAAGACAGGCCCAGTTTATCAGCTTTTTCACGGCTCATAAGAAGCAATGCACAGGCACCCTGTGTGAGTGGTGACGATGTTGCAGCTGTGACAACACCATTGGGCTTGAATGGTGACATCATGGTTTTCATTTTTTCAACATCAACTTTCTCGCGCACCCACTGATCTCTATCTACCAGAATTTCTTTTCCGTCATCATCCAACCCTTTTATAGGAACTATCTCCTTTTTAAATTTCCCTGCTATAGTTGCTTCCCATGCTTTTTTATTTGACCACACAGCCATGTTTTCCATATCTTCCCGGGAAATGTTATATTGTTCAGCAACCTTTTCAGCTGTTGCACCCATTAAAAGATCCGCTCCATTATAATATTTTAACAATCGTGGAGGAAAATCCATGTTGGCACCCATTGGTACTTTTTCCATATCTTCAACACCCGCAGCAATTATAACATCTGCTTCGCCAGTCATAATTGCTCGTGCGGCATGCATGGTGGCTGACATGCCTGATGGGCATTGATTGGTCAAAGTATTGGTGGGAACTGAATCTGGTAATCCAGATGCTAACCATGCTAACCTGCCGATATCATTCTGCATGCCTGATGGATTAGCACAACCAACAAAAACAGCATCAACCATATCAGGAGCAACTTTGCTGTTTCGCTCAAAAAGTGCATTGTACACTGGTGTTAATAACTCATCGGGCCTTAAGTGTCTGAACCAGCCTTTTTCACGATGAGCTCTGCCGTTTGGTGTTCGGACACCATCAATGAATACACATTCTCTCATTGGTACCTCTCTTGTTCTCTAATTATTATTTTGTTTTGACTTTCACTTTCTTTTTTGAATGTAGAAACGTATCAATTGCCATTTGCCGTAATATTTTTTTATCTACTTTTTCAACTGCGGTTCGGGGAAGTTCATCCACTATTTGGATAAACTTGGGTACTGCGTATTTTGCAACTTTTGATTGAAGGTATTTTAATATATCTTGTTCTTTTGTTTTATTTTTGAATTGTGGATACAACTGAACAAAAAGAACAACTACTTCGCTGCCTTCTTTTTCAGGATTTGGTATTCCAACCGTTGCAGCTGCTTCAACATGGGGATGTTCTCCGACGATATCATCAATTTCTTTTGAATATACCTTGAAACCTGAGACATTAATCATATCTTTAGAACGGTCAACAATGTAAAAATAACCATTTGAGTCTATCTGTACTATGTCACCCGTATGGATGAAACCTTCATCATCACAGCCACTATCGGGTTTTGGCCAGTATCCTAACATACGCTGTGGTCCCTTTAAAAGCATCTCGGCTCTTTTTCCAGCTAACATATCATCAATTGTCAGGATTTTACCGGTGTCAAAATCAAGAAAACGCACTTCAGTGTCAGGAAATGGAACACCAATTGTTCTTCTTTTTTCCACTGATTTCTTTCCAGGCTTTTGACTTGTTTTTTTCATGCGATACGCAATAATTTTAGTAAAAATCCAGCCAAAGTTTCTTGTTCCTATTAAACGAAAGAGCTGATTGGTTAAGTAACTATTTCCAGGTATTGATGACAGGAGAGATACTAAGCGGACACCAAAACGCCCTCCTAAAATACGGTATATTACTGAAGGGTTAAGATGTGTCACAGGGGACATCTCTGAAAGGCCATACCCTTCCATTATCCCGCTATTTGAACGTTTTTCAAACTCTTCCTGTGTCGACTCGGATAAAGGAGCTGATCCTGAAAGACCAATGATGCCTATGCCACTGAGATCTTCTTTAGCTAATTTCATGAATTGAGCGGGTACACCTATCTGCATAACTGGATAGTGCTTCTTTATATTTTCAACCATTGATTTAGTATCACGGGGATCGTTGATAATGATGATATTAAATCCAAAAAGCATCATTGTATGCATGAGGCAATGGCCGTAGGTATGGAAAAATGGTAATCCCAATATAACAGATATTGCTCCCTTGAATGTCAATCCTCCTGCGCCTAATGCATGAAGATTCTGTATACAGTTAGCATATATGTTTCTATGTGTGAGCATACAGCCTTTTGGAATACCAGTGGTACCACCGGTAAAAATCAATGTTTCGATATCAGTTTCAACATTGATGGGAACGGGATTAATAATTCCTGAAGAATTCTGGATTAATGAGTATAACTCATATACAGTGGAACCTGATATTTTTATTTTATCTGTATCGATAGTTGGAATAGAATTGCTGGTACGTGTGTTTGCAATAATGATGGTTCTGACACGTGTCTTTTTAATCAAACTTGTGACAATTTTAATATCATTGCTGGTACAAAGTATAGCTTTAGGTTTACCTTCTTTAAATTTGTGTTCAAGAGCTTCAGCAGGTTCAAGTGAACTACAGGGCAGATGGATGAGTCCTGCTTTTGAAATTGCGTAATCAGCAATAATAAATTCTGTAGAAGTGGGTAAAATCGTTGCAACAATATCATTTTTCATTAATCCAAAAGACTGGAGGCCAGAAGCTAATCGGTTTACATAGTCAAGAAGCTGTGGATATGATATAAAATAATCCTTTTGTAGGAGACCATTTTTTTTATATTTTTTTGCAGCTATTTCAAGAATATCATATACAGGTTTATCAGGATAGGGCTTAAATGTTTTTGGTATACCTAACACTTTATATTCTTTGTACCAGGGTAAAGTTTCCATTGTTATCCTCCAGGCGATTGATAAAAAAACATCTCAACCACATGAAGATGTGGTTGAGATGTAAAGCAAATCTATCAAGTGAATAGGGGTTGGGTTGCCATTGCAAAACTCATATCACCTTCAATTTTCATTGCACCTGACATGAAAAGATTAACAGGATTTGTTTCCTTTTTCATTAAAGCAGCTGAATCTTTTGTTGTCATGCGGAAAATTGATTGTGGTGATGTTGCACCGTTAAGTATTGCTTCAATGGTAAATTCAGAACCATCATCATTTTTTAATTTAGCAATAAAACTACCTTTCAAAGAAGATAGAGCATTATATCGAGCTCTTGTCAGATCTTTTTGCATGCCTAACAGCATATCGAGATTATTGGTTTCAATCATTTTCTTTAAATCAGCTTCGGATATTTTTAATCTCAGCATAGCATTGGCAATATCACCACATGTTTCAATATCCTTACCATCTTTAACCTTGAATCCATAGGATTTTCCATTAACTTCAACAACCATGGTGATTTGAGTGCCACCAAGTTCTTTTGGTGCATTGGAATTTTGAAGCATTTCGGTTGCTACTTTTGGCATAATTTCTGTGAGAAACTGATCAATTGAAGTATTTGGTGCAATAACCATAGTGGTCCTCCTTAAAAAATAATATTGTGTAAAATATTGTTGCAAATATAAAATTTTGCTTGTAATACTGACATGTCAGTATTACATTGTTTTGTCAAGATTAATTTGTTAAAAAAATTATTTTTTAAAAAAATTTTTTTAAGATTTTAATTGTTTTTTATAACTCTTTGCCATTGAGTTGTGAAAATTATAGGAGGAAATAATGACCAGGGCAGATGATACAAGAGATAAAATATTGCTTCATGCAAAGAGGTTATTTTCGGAAAAGGGCTATTATGCAACACAAATTTCAGATATTATTGAATCAGCAAAAATTGGACGTGGAACTGTTTATCAATATTTCTCCAATAAGGAACATCTTTTTATATCATTACTGGAAAGGTTTTTGATTGAATGGGAGAAATATATCAATGAACTATCGATCAAAGAAGATTTAGAAACAATATCTCCATATATGTATCTTAAAAAAAGGTTGTATGAAGCATTCCATTTTTTCTTTGAAGATAGAGACCGTGCAAATATAATTTTACGTGCCGGTTTAGGCTTACCAGATCATTTTGAGCAAAAAATTCAGCATTTTGAAAACAAATTAATTACTATGATTATTGCTGATCTGAATATTGCAGTCAAATTTAATAATATTGGTAAAGATGTGGATCTAAATTTTATGGCTAATCTCATTGCTGGAGGAGTCTTCAGATTGGCCCATTATTATCTGACTATAACAATGGATGATACTATGTTACTAGGGGATTTAGAAGCAATATCTGATAAGGCCTCTAAGATTATTGCTCATGGTATTTTTAATAAAAAATAGTTGACTAATTTTAATAATAAAATAAGTACTGACATGTCAGTACTTATTTTATTAAGGAGGTTATCGTATGGTAGAAGAAATAAGTTTTGCATTATCTGAAGAACAGCAGATGATGCAGGATACTGTCCGACAGCTTGTTCAGGCTAATGTAATAGATGCTATTCACCAATGGGATGAAAACAGACTATTGGATAAACAGGCAGTCCAAAAATTCTGGGAATTAGGTATAATCCAGTCAATGATCCCTGAAGAGTATGGTGGATATGGCATGGGGAGTTCTCCTGTGCTGCATACTCTGGTACTGGAGGAATTAGCCTATGGGGATATGGCTTTTGCTGTGTATGCCATGTTACCTGCCCTTTTTGTGCTTCCCGTAGTATATTTGGGAAGTGTAGAACAAAAGGGGAAATACCTTCCTGAATTTTGTAAGGAATCCTTCGTTCCGGCAACATTAGCTGTGAATGAGCTCAGTGTAGGTTTTGATGTATGGAATTGTGAAACAAAAGCTGAAAAGAAGGGAAATTCATATGTTTTAAATGGTAAAAAGTGCTTTGTTCCCCTTGCTGATGAAGCTTTGTATATGATAGTTGTAGCAAATTATAAGGGCAATCCACATCTGTTTATAGTGGATAAAGATGCAAAAGGACTATCTGTTGGAGAAAGGGAAAAAAATTGCGGTTGGTGGGCACTTCCAACTTTTGAAGTTACCTTTGAAAATTGTACAATTCCAGAAAGTAACCAATTGGGGGATGAAACAGCATTTAATTGGCTCATCCAGAGAACAAGAACAGCAATGGCTGCTATTGGAACAGGTATTTCACGAGCTTCATATGAATACTCCAAAAAGTATGCGAAAGAACGCCAGCAGTTTGGTGAGCCCATAGCCAGCAGACAATCAATAGCTTTTATGATAGCTGAAATGGCCTATGAAGTTGATGCAATGAGATTGTTAACATGGAAAGCTGCATCAGCTATTGAGTTAGGTATGGATGCTAACCGTGAGTCATTTCTTGCAAAGATTTATGCTGGAGAAATGACTATGAAACTGACAGATTATGGTGTTCAGATTCTGGGTGGTCATGGGTATATCAGGGATCATCCTGTTGAGCGATACTACCGAAATGGGCGTAGTATTGCCATTTGTGAAGCCATGGCAATTATTTAATAGTGTGAGGAGGGCAACAATGATTCAGTTAGTAACACCTGATTATATAAAAACATTACAGGATAACATGCATAAATTGGCAGAAGGTGTTCTGCGTCCAATCTCAAGGAAATATGATGAAGCCGAGCATGAGTATCCTAAGGAACTTGATATGTTCAGAGGGATAAAGGTTATGGCTCGCCCCAAGAAAAAGAAAGAAGGTGAATCTTCTGCTTCGGGTGAAGAAAAAAAGCCAAAACGAGGAGCAAACCTGGGGATGGTAGTGACCATTGAAGAAATGTGTTGGGGCGATGCAGCTCTTTTATTGTCATTCCCAAATGCTGGTTTAGGGAATGCAGCAATTTTGGCAGTTGCCAATGATGAACAGTTGGAACGGTTTGGTAATAAGTGGGCTGCTATGGCTATTACAGAGCCGGGTGCAGGTTCTGATTCAGGAGCTATCACAACAACCGCTACACGTGATGGCGATTACTGGGTACTTAATGGGGAAAAGATTTTTGTTACCTGCGCAGATAGAAGTGAAGTGGTTGTGGTATGGGCGACAGTTGATAAAAAAGCCGGGAAATCTGGAATAAAATCGTTTGTTGTGGAAAAAGGGACACCTGGTTTTACTCTGGAACATTTAGAGCATAAATTAGGCATCAGGGCCTCTGATACTGGTACCTTTGTACTCAGCGATTGTAGAATCCCTTATAATAACATATTGGGTGATCCCGAAGTAAAGATGTCCACTGAGGGATTCAAAGGTGTCATGAAAACATTTGATAATACCAGGCCATTGGTTGCTTCAATGGCAACAGGTATAGCACGAGCTGCTGTTGAATTTACCCGGGAACAATATGAAAAGAAAGGATACACATTTGATTATAAAAAGAATTTATCAAATGTTTCTGCAGTTGAGCGTGAGTGGTATTTAATGGATGCAAATGTAGAAGCTATGAGACTTTTAACCTGGCGTGCTGCCTGGATGGCTGATAATAATCAGTTTAATAACTTAGAAGCATCAATGGCAAAAGCTAAGGCGGGTAGATATGCAACATTGATTACACAGCGCTGTGCTGAACTTTTGGGTCCTGTGGGATATTCAACTCACTATCTTGCAGAAAAATGGATGAGAGATAGCAAAATCATGGATATTTTTGAAGGAACCGGGCAGATACAGCACTTGATTATTGCTCGCAACGTACTGGAAATGTCAAGTAAGGAACTTAAATAACTATGATTTTTATAAAGGGAGGTAATTATGCAGAGTATTAATGATGTAAAGAAAATTGCAGTCATAGGATCAGGGGCAATGGGTCATGGAATAGCACAGGTGTGTGCTCAAAATGGGTTAATGGTTGCCATGATAGATATTAAACAGGAATTCCTTGATAATGCTTTAAAGAAAGTAAAGGAAAGCTTAGATTTCCTTGCATCAAAAGGGAAGTTGCAGGGTACTGTTGATGATGTTCTTGGAAAAATAAGTGTAACAACCGATTTACAAAAAGGGGTATCAGATGCTCAGGTTATCATTGAAGCAGTGCCTGAAAATATGCAATTGAAGAAGGATGTATTTGCAAAAGCTTCATCTGCATGCGCTTCTGATGCAATACTGGCAACAAACACATCTACCATGAGCATTACTGAAATAGCCAACGCTGTTACAAATCCTGAGCGATTTGCTGGAATGCATTTTTTCAACCCTGTAACCAGAATGAAACTGGTTGAATTGATTTATGGTGCCAAAACATCGGAAAATGCTATAAATATTTTGTATGAGTTGACAAAGAAAATTGATAAATTTCCCGTAAAAGTTTTGAAAGATAGGCCAGGTTTTATTGTTAACAGAATCAGTGCGCCTAACCAGGCATTACTGAGCGCAATTTTAGATGAAGGCAAAATCAATCCTGCACAAATAGATGGGAAAATGAAAAAAATGGGTGTTAAAATGGCTCCTTTTGAAACAGCTGATTTTGTTGGGCTGGATGTTTTCTGCCATACACTGGAATATTATGCACAGACACTATCTCCCCAATATAAACCCGGGAAATTTTTACTTGGATGCCTGGAAAAAGGTCATCTTGGAATGAAGAGCGGAAAAGGTATATATGAATGGAAAGATGGCAAAGCTATCATTCCTGAAATGCCGGATACTGAAGAAATAACACCGCTCCATCTTATGGCTGTACAGGTTAATGAGGCAGTAAAAGTATTTAAAGAAGGTATTGCTGCAAGTGTTCAGGATATTGATGATGGTGTCAAATATGGGATGAATGCATTTGCTGGGCCGTTTGCACTGGCATCAGGAGTTCAACCACAACAATTAACTGATTGCCTTAATTATTTGGCACAGCGCTTTAAATTAGACATTCTTAAACCGGAACCTGAAATTATAGACGGTTCGTTTAAAACAATTGGGAGATAGGAGGTGTCATATGTCAGATGCAGTATTATTAGAACAAAAAGGGATGGTTGGTATTTTAACCATTAATAAACCTAAAGCCAATCAGCTAAGCCATGATGTTTTTGAAACAATGCGAAAATTGTTAGATACACTTGAAATAGATAAAAATATCCGTGTGCTGGTTATAACTGGATCAGGAGATAAGATTTTTTGTGCTGGAGCAGATCTTTCACAGGGATTTGGAGATTTCAGTGCTGTTGATTTTTTAAAGCGGGGACAGGATGTGTGGAATAAAATAGAAGATTATCCAAAACCCGTTATAGCTGCATTAAATGGTCATGCTCTTGGTGGTGGATGTGAATTGGCAATGGCCTGTCATATACGGCTCATGAAAAAGGGTGCACGGATTGGTTTAACTGAGACAAATTTAGGAATTATGCCTGGATATGGCGGTACATTACGGCTGCCTCGTTTGGTGGGAAGAGCAAAGGCATTAGAATTAATGCTTTTTGGAAAACAACTTGAGGCAGATGAAGCACTTGAAATAGGTCTGGTACATAAAGTTTTTGAAGAACAGGATTTTATGGGTGAAGTATTGAAGTTTGCTGAAGAATTAGCAGCTAGACCACCGCTATCTGTAAAAGCAATTTTGAAGGTATTGTCAGCAGGACCATCAATGTCGCCTGAAATGCATTTGAAGATGGAACGGGAAGAACTGGCAAAATTATTTACTACCAAGGATTGTATGGAAGGCATGATGGCATTTGCACAAAAGCGAAAACCTGAATTTAAGGGTGAATAAAAATAAAGCTATAAGGAACCTCCTGCTTTTTATAAAAAACCTCGTATATCTGGTACGAGGTTTTTTTTCTTGTATTTACGATTATGGTATTATAATGTGGTAAATTTACATACTATGTCATTATGATATGGTGCAATGATTTAATCCATAACGCACTACTAGTAAAGAAGAGCGGAAGCAATTTATTTTTTGTTGAGGAGATAATACCAATGCCTGACGTTGTAATAAAAGAAAACAGCAAACAGAAAACACTGATAATGCAAAAATCACAGGTACTTTTTTGGGAAAAAGGGTATGCTGAAACCAGTATGAAGGATATTGCAAATGAATGTGGTTTCAGGCCTGCCAATATTTATAACTTTTTTGAAAGTAAAGAAGAGATATTATTTTCCATTTTAAAAGAAGAAATGGAAGAGATAGTTAACCCTATAAGATATCTGGAAAAAGAAGATGGAGATCCCTTACAGCAATTGCGATTATTGATAGAAACTCATGTTAAAATTACTTTAGGGGAAAAAAGAGCTTCAAAGTTATTGTTTGATACAGAGCTTAGAAATCTTTCACCTGAAAGGAGGAAAGTTATTCTGGGTCTTCGTGATGAATATAATCGTATAGGGTATTCCATACTGAGGCGTGGGATTGAAAAGGGATTATTCAGGAAGGTAGATGAAAAAATTGCATTGAATCTTATTGCTTCAATGATTGTTAGAACACGGTTATGGTTTTCTCCCGAAGAATGGATGACGATAGATGATTTAATTGAATTTATCTTTCAGTTTGCTCTAAAAGGGTTGTCATAAGCAATCTGCAATAGCTTTAATACTATGCAAAAAAAAGATTGCAAGCGATGTGGTGCATGTTGCTTTGTTGACATGATTGCCTATGCAACGGAGGATGATTTTGTACGCTGGCGCGCTGAAGGGCGGTATGATATTTTACATATAATTGAAAACGAAGCAAGCATCTGGGCTGGTGATCATTTAATTTCTTCACGTAATGGGCATTCAATTCAACGGTGTCCTTTTTTAATAATGGATGATAATGGCCTTTATAGGTGCACCATTTATGATACACGACCGGCAGTATGCAGAAATTTTGAGCCTGGTGTTTCAAGAATGTGCCCTCAATATGAGGAATAATAATATTACTTAATGAAAATAGCAGGATTAGTTAATGTATAAGAACTGGGCTGTTACCCTTATAATAGCAAATGGGATAATTTTTGTCATTCAACTTTTGTTGAGTAATACTCTTGTCCCGTATACTGTTGCTAATAATATTTTACCTATAGATATTGTTACGTACTATCTGGGTTTAATTCCTTATTTGGTAGTTGATAAATTGTATCTATGGCAGCTATTTTCGTATATGTTTCTCCATAGTACTTCTGGTTTTGCACACATAATATTTAATATGTATGCTCTTTTTATCTTTGGTATGCCAGTTGAAAGATTGTGGGGCAGTAAAAAATTCCTTATATACTATTTAACCTGTGGTGTTGGAGCTGGGTTAGCAATTTTTATCATAGCTTTATTATCTGGTGGGCTGGGATATTATATACCTACAATTGGTGCATCTGGAGCAGTTTTTGGGCTACTTCTGGCATTTGGCATATTGTTCCCTGATGTTGAAATATTACTTTTTTTTATCATACCCGTGAAAGCGCGAACATTGGTAATAGTATATGGTGCTCTGGAACTGTTTCTTGAGCTTTCAGGTGGATTTGATAACATCTCACATATAGGGCATCTGGGTGGGCTTGCCACGGGTATTATCTATTTCATAATTACCCGTAAACATACTATCAGATATAAAACCAGAGGGTTTGTTGCTTTGCAAAAGAAAAAAGCGACTGTTCCATCTGAACCTGTTGTAGATAAAAAGGAGATTGAATTACAAAAAACTATCGTACAAAAATTATACAAACAGGGTGAACACGCGTTAACAGATGATGAAGTGCAGTATATACGGTATAAAGAAATTATGGTTGAAACAAATACTGTAGATTGTGATATGAGTATTTTTGAATCAGATAGTTGTGAAAATTGTATTGATAGGGATGCATGTTTTGTTAAAATTGTAAATGATTTGCTAAAACGATAGTATATAATAACTAAAATGATAATTGTAATGTGAAATTAATCTTTACAACAAAAATGTAGTAATATAAGGATGTTAAACTGTTCAGTAATACTGGTAAAATTATCCTATTCTGTGTTTTTTATGAAAATGTGATGTGTTATCATTTTTATGGTAACAATAAAATAAATTTAAGAAGAAGGGAGAATAACAATGACAAAGCGTGTGTATCTGTTTGGTGGTAACGTTACAGAGGGAACTGCTGATATGAAGAACCTTTTAGGTGGTAAAGGTGCTAATTTAGCAGAAATGGCACGTATTGGCATTCCTGTTCCTGCTGGCTTTACAATTACAACCGAAGTATGTAATGAATATTATAAAAACAATCAGAAAATGCCTGATGGTCTAAAAGAAGAAGTTATTGCTGCATTACGTAAGGTAGAAGAAATTATGGGCACCAGGTTTGGTGACCCTTCCAACCCTTTGCTGGTATCGGTTAGATCAGGTGCACGGGCATCAATGCCAGGAATGATGGATACAATTCTTAATTTAGGAATAAATGAAGATGTGGTGAAAGGCCTTGTAACAAAAACAGGGAATGAGCGGTTTGCATGGGATTCATACCGCCGCTTTATCCAGATGTATGGCGATGTTGTACTGGGATTGAAGCCTGAAAGCAAGGATGAGCATGATCCTTTTGAAGTGATCATGGATGAACTAAAGGAAAAAAGGAAAGTTAAAAATGACCTTGATCTTACTGTAGATGATTTAAAAGTACTTGTAGCGCGATTTAAGAAAATCATAAAAGATAAGCTCAATGTATCATTCCCTGATGACCCTTATGAGCAGTTATGGGGAGCAATAGGAGCGGTTTTCAGATCATGGAATAATGAGCGTGCCATCCTGTACAGAAAAATGAATAACATTGATGATAGCTGGGGAACTGCGGTAAATGTTCAGGCTATGGTATTTGGCAATATGGGCAATGACTGTGCAACAGGTGTTGCCTTCACAAGAGATCCTGCCACAGGCGCAAAGGAGTTTTTTGGTGAATACCTGATTAATGCTCAGGGTGAGGATGTGGTTGCAGGCATAAGAACACCTCAACAGATAACACTTGAAGGGTCACGCCGGTGGGCCAGGGAAAATGGTGTATCAGAGGAAGAACGTAAACAGAAATATCCATCACTGGAAGAGTATATGCCTGAAGCATATAAGCAGTTAGTGGATGTATATAAGACTCTTGAAAAACATTATCGTGATATGCAGGATATTGAGTTTACCATACAAAACAAAAAATTGTGGATGCTCCAGACACGAAATGGTAAGCGAACTGCACGGGCTGCTATAAATATTGCTGTTGATATGGTTGAAGAAGGCCTGATAACAAAAGAGGATGCAGTATTAAGAGTTGATCCACAATCACTTGACCAGCTACTCCATCCAACCTTTGACCCAAAGGCACAACGCAAGGTTATTGCAAAAGGGCTTCCTGCATCACCAGGTGCAGCTACAGGAAAAATTGTGTTCAATGCTGACGATGCCCATGAATGGAAAGAACGTGGTGAGAAGGTAATTTTGGTTAGAATTGAAACATCGCCTGAGGATTTAAAGGGTATGAATGCTGCTGAAGGCATACTTACTGCGCGTGGTGGTATGACATCGCATGCTGCTGTTGTTGCCAGAGGAATGGGCAAATGCTGTGTATCTGGTTGTGGAGTGCTGGAGATAGATTACGCAAAGCGTAAGATGAAAGTTGAAGATATTGTATTAAAAGAAGGCGATTATATTTCCATAGATGGTTCAACGGGAGAGGTAATGCTTGGCAAGGTTGCAACCGTTGAACCTGAAGTAACAGGTAAATTTGGAACCATTATGCAATGGGCTGATGAAATCAGAAAGCTTAAAGTAAGGACCAATGCAGATACGCCCCATGATGCAAAGGTAGCTCGAAATTTTGGAGCTGAAGGGATAGGGCTGTGTCGTACTGAACACATGTTCTTTGAAGGTGACAGAATAAAGGCAGTCAGGGAAATGATACTTGCTGATACCTATGAAGGAAGAAAGAAAGCTCTGGATAAATTGCTACCTATGCAGAGAGAGGATTTTTATGGTATATTCAAAGCAATGGAAGGGTTGGGAGTAACTATCAGGCTACTTGATCCACCATTACATGAATTTTTGCCACATGATCTGGAATCACAGAAAGAGATGGCAAAAGAATTAGGAATAACTGTTGAAGATGTCAAAGCTAAGGTTGAAGAACTCCATGAATTTAACCCTATGTTAGGGCACAGGGGTTGCCGATTGGGCATTACCTATCCTGAAATTACAGAAATGCAAGCTCGTGCAATATTTGAAGCAGCTTGCCAGCTTGTAAAAGAGGGTGTGGATGTTAAGCCTGAGGTGATGGTTCCGCTAGTGGGCCATGTTAAGGAACTCATAATGCAGAAAGATATCATCGTAAAAACTGCTGAAACAGTCATGAAAGAAATGGGAGTGAAAGTTGATTACATGGTTGGCACCATGATTGAAGTTCCTCGTGCTGCAGTAACAGCTGATGAGATAGCAAAGGTTGCCGAATTCTTTTCATTTGGAACAAATGACCTCACACAGATGACATTTGGTTTTAGCCGTGACGATGCAGGAAAATTCCTGAAAGAGTATGTTGATAAGAAAATTTTACCAAATGACCCATTTAGAATTTTAGACAGGGATGGTGTAGGGCAGCTAATTAAAATGGCATATGAAAAAGGGCGCTCTGTTAATCCAAAGCTCAAACTGGGTATTTGTGGTGAGCATGGTGGCGAACCAAGTTCAGTTGAGTTTTGCCACATGGTTGGTCTTGATTATGTGAGTTGCTCACCGTTTAGAGTACCAATTGCCCGACTGGCTGCTGCTCAAGCAGCAATACGGTTTCCCCGATAAAAGTATGGTTGTGCAATGATCTCTTGATCTAATGACACTATTTACTGTAGCGAGCATAAAGTAGTTTTAAACACAATGAAAATATTTACAGCCTCACCCTTAAGCTTACTTTTAAATTAAGAAAAAGGGCTTAAGGGCGAGGTGAATACATTATATTTTTTGGGGGATAAAACGTGAAAATTAAATTATTTTTTATTTCTGCTTTTATACTAACAATCCCCATGGTGCTCTATGCAGATTATGATAAAGCCTTGAAACTGTTTGAGCAAGGAAAATACGATGATGCATTAGTTGAAATAGCATCAGTTCTGGATGTTTCGAAAGATTTTGAAACAAATTCGCCAAATTATAATCTTCGGTATTTAGCTGGTCATATCCATGCTAAGAAGGGTAATTATGAATCAGCTCTTACCCATTTAAAGCGTTGTGCAGAAATTCAAAAAGATACAGTTAATCCTCTTGTTGATATTGCCTTTATATATATAGATTATAAGCGGTATACTGATGCAATGACGTGGGCCAGGAAAGCATTGCAGATCAAGCAGGAACCTATTGCATATTATATTTTGGGATTGGCCTATTCAGGAATTGGTTCGTACTGGCAGGCAAAAGAGTATTTAGAAAAAGCTATCTCACTTGATCCTGAGTTGTACTATGCATATAACGAATTGGGAAATGTGCTGATGGCTTTAGGTAGGATTACCCAGGCACAGACTGCATATTCGGCTGCATATGCACTGGCACCTTCTTCAGCATATATTTGTAACAATCTGGCCATGAGTTATATTCAGGTTGGTGATGTAAAAAAAGCTGTTGAAATCATTGAAAAGGCAAGAAAGCTTGCTCCGGATAACCCCATCATTGTAGAGAATTATGATCGCATTGTTAGTTTAAAAAAATAAGCATATACTATAGGTGAAAGTTAAATCAAAATATTTAAGTGGTGATGTTATCCATTGGTTAGCGGATGATACAGTATCATTGTTGTTTTTATTGAAAAGCATTCCTGCCTTAAAAGAGAACAATGTACAAAAAGATAGCACACAAAAACTACATTCAATCAGTTTGTATACACCAACGAAAAAAGCCTATGAGTATTTTGATGCACCAGGTATTGGCATTATGTGGTTTTTTTCATCACTGGTGGAAAGTGGATTTGATATACGTGATAACGTGGTGTATTCAATTCTTAAAGAAGTACTGAAATTCCAGCAAGATGATGGAGGATTTACTTTAAACTGGAAACCTTTCTGTTCAACGGCCTGTATTACCGGACAGGTAGTATATTACCTGCTGGAAAGCGGATATCAGGGAAAAGAAGTAGAGAAAGGCATAACCTGGATTATTGCTCACCAGCGGAATGATGGTGGATGGTTGCATTGCCCTATCGGTTCAGTTGGTGATTCACTGAAATATTTGCTATTTAAACGCATCGGGGAAGGAATTCGATTAGAGGATACTGATACACCTAGTTGTGTAGTTGCAACTGTCATGTGTGCAAAAGCCTTAATGAAGTTAGATACCCACAACAGCAATGATAGTATTCAAAGAGCTATCGCCTATATGTTCCGTGATGATGCCATATTTAAAGAAGCTGGTTGCAGGTGCAGAGTTGCATATAATCATGAATTGCTGGGCTACCCATTTTATTTAGATTATGATAGCATTGATGCCATTCAGTTTTCACTTTTTTTAGGTGATGCAGCTGAAGCGTTTAGGATACGATTATTTAATCAATGTATAATGAAACAATTTGATGATGGAAGTTTCCCTTTAGAGCACAGACGAAGAGGATGTATGCATCAGTTTTTACGGTTACCTGGTAAGTTGAAGTCAAAGGATAAATTAACAACTATACGTGTTGTCTCAATGCTTGTTAATACGGGCAATGCCGTAATAGAATACGATGTGAGTAAATAATTGTAGATGCAAATAATAGAAACAATTGAAATATATTGATTAATTATAGAAAGCGTATCCTGCTGAAACACAGAGAAGAATAGAATCAATAGTGGCATCTTTCTTTGTATAAAAAATCTGGTTTGTTTGTGGATTTACAGCATCAGGTACTGATGAAAATAGTATATTGTTACGTATCCATTCCCCACCAATCTGGACAACAAGCCCACCGCTGAAAAATATGCTGAGCATGACATCAACACCATAGGTAATAGTTGAAAACTGTTGTGTTGGTGGCGGCGTATACCCATCAATAAGTACGCGGGCTATTGGAGTTGGTTTATACGTAGCAAATGCATAGCCAAGCATGGGCGATAGACTAATGTCCCATGGCTTTCTATTTGTAACATGAAACGATGGGCCAAAATAAACAGAATAATCGCTATACAGTGTTTTTTTCCAGGATTGGTAATCAGCGCCAAAATTTGTATTCTGTACTATAACACTGCGCCGTATTTTTGACCGTATACCAATATAATCAATAGGAAGATATTCTCCTGAAAGTGTTAATCCAAAAGCTAAATGTGATAGATAAATAAGTTTAGTTATTTCATTCTCAAAAGTATAGGTTGAGGTTTTGGTAAATTTTTCTTCTGCTGAAATAATATCACCGTACGGGACTCCGATAGAAACTGAGCCTGTAAGGATTATCTGATCTTTGTGTATGCCTTCGGGAGGCTTGTCCAGCTCATCAAATTCGGATGAATAGGCAAAAGAAAAAAAAGCAATGGTACTAATCAGTATTAAAAGCTTGATATACGTTTTACTTTCCCATTTCATTTTTTATTTTCTTCTTGTAAAATTTCAAGGATTTGCTTAACCACCTGTTTTGCAATATCATCATATTGGGAGCTCTCTATCAAAATATCATTGAGATTCCAGATTAACGTTAATCCACAGCAAAATTTTGCCCTGTAACGCCAGTCCCAAGCCCTTCCCGGTTCTTTGCGGACGGTTAGCAAAATTTCGCCATTTTCAGTATTAATGGCTTTTAATGTGAACGTATCAATACAGTTGGGTTCAAACTTGTTATTCCTGTATGCCTGTAAAGCAGAGCCACGGCCAATAATAATAACATCAGCACCTAACAATTTACCAATTTTTACAGCCTGTTTATCGTCAATTAAACCTGAGGCGGAAAGCTGCTGTTCCTGCAAAATTTTTTGTATGGCGTCGCGTTCGATGGTAGTAACTTTTCCGCTTTTAAAAAATTGATGTGAGATAGCATCTGAAAATTCATCTCCCCAGCCAGCACCTTTGATGTCAAAGGGGAATACTGCAACCCGCTTCATTCTTTTTTGTAGTGCCTGTTTATTGGTATATGCTACATCAATGCTTGAACAGGCAAATAATGAAGATACAGTGATAATAACACCTAAAATTTGAAAGAATTTCATAATTCATCACCCTTGTTTAATAATATTTAATAATATAAAAATAAAATCTTTTTTTCCAATAATGATGCTGCTTTGTTATCTCTTACCTTTTATAGTATAGTACCATTTTATGATGTATTTTGACAAATATTATTTTTAACAAAACATGATTTTTTAATTTACATCAAATGATTATCCAGAAATGTATTTTTATAACGTATATTGGTTGGTCAGGGAAATTATTGTTTTAGCTATGCGTAATTAAATAGTATTTGAAATATAAAAGGCATGTTTTAGTGTGAGAAAAACGTAATTTTTTTGTTTGGAATGGGGTATTTTACATGAAAGAAAAAAAGATTAATATATTAATTATAAATTATGAATTTCCTCCATTAGGAGGTGGGGGAGGTGTTGCTACCTATGACCTGGCATTGGAGTGGGTGAAAACAGCAAATGTACATGTCATCACTTCATCATTTAAAGGGTTACCCTCCTATGAAAATATTAATGGGATTCATGTTCACAGAGTAAAGATTTTATTCAGAAAATCAAGGGATGCAGCAACATTTATTTCAATGTTTAGCTACCTGCCTGCAGGGTTTATACGGGCACTATCGCTTGCCCTAAAATATAAGTTTGATGTTATCAATACACATTTTGTTGTGCCATCAGGCCCTTTGGGATATGTAATTTCAAAGTTATTTGGCATCCCAAATGTTTTATCATTGCATGGTGGTGATATTTATGATCCCAGTAAAAAAATATCACCTCATCGAAATAGATTCTTTAAAAGTGTTGTTCGTTTCCTTCTTAACAGGGCAGATGCGATTGTGGCTCAATCATCAAATACTCGCAATAATGCAATAGAATACTATGCACCAAAAAATGAAATTCAGATTATTCCGTTAGCATTCCATCCGCCAGTAATACCAAAAACATCACGGAAAAAATTGGGGTTGCATGAAAGGGATTTTATCTGTATAACTATTGGAAGATTGATTAAGCGTAAATCAATTGATGTCCTTATCAGGGCGATAGCTCTTGTTAATAAGCCTGCCGTTAAACTTCTCATTATGGGAGATGGCCCTGAAAGGGAATACTTGCAGTCACTGGTTAAAGAATTGTCACTGCATGATAGAGTGCGATTTCTGGGATTTGTTGCCGATGAGGAAAAATTTGCCTATCTATCACAATCTGATTTGTTTGTACTTACTTCTATGCATGAAGGATTTGGCATTGTGTTTATGGAAGCCATGTATTGCGGATTGCCCATTGTTGCTACCAACCATGGCGGGCAGGTTGATTTTCTTATCCATGGGGAAAATGCAATGCTTATTAATGTTGGTGATGTGGAAAGGTGTGCTAAAAGTATTATGAAGTTTTATAATGATAAAAAGCTCTATAAATATTGTTCTGTTAATAATAAAAAAAAGATTACTACCTTTTATGCCGAAAATGTAGCAGAACGGTATATGAATATTTTTTTAACATTAGTTAATAAAAAATGAAAATTAAAACAGCACTCATTACACAAAACAAGGAATTGGCACTGGAAGTAAGAATGCTTCAGATTTTAGATGTTAGTGTTCATGGTACTATTAATACTCTTAAAGATGAAGGATTTGATATAGTATTATTTGATACTGAGCAAATAGACATAAGCGATGCACAATTTTATCTTTCAAAGCTGCGCAAGCGTTTTCAGCGATTGCCAGTCATTCTTATTGTACGGATGGGATATTTAGAATCAATAAACAGAGACTGGTTTTTTGATGATTTTATTGTGTTCCCTTTCAGAAAAGGTGAATTGAAAGCACGTATTGATCGGTTAATAGGTGCTGAAATTGAATTAAAGGATTCGGTTATCAAAGTTGGCAATATTACCATAGAACCTGAAAAGTATTCGGTAACAGTAAATAATGACAAAGTATTGCTGACATACAAAGAATTTGAATTACTTAAATTATTAATGGAAAATAAAGGTATAGTTTTTACCCGTCAGGAGTTACTTTCCCAGATTTGGGGTGTTGAGTATATAGGGGGAACTCGTACAGTTGATGTCCATATCAGGAGGCTTAGAATTAAATTAGGGGATGAGTTTAATAATATAATAGAAACCATACGAAATGTTGGATATAAGTGCAAAGAATAATTATAGAAATATGCTTGCCAATATATAAATTGCTTAATTAATGTAAAAAAATCTATTATTTACAACGTAGAGAGGATTGAGTGGAGTTGTCATGAATCAGTTAAAAAAGATTGAAAAAATACTGGAATCAGCCTTGCATGAAGACCTTACACCATATTTTGCTCTTGTAAAAACAATGAGGAAACATTTGCCAATGTTTGGATCAACAAAACGGATAACTGCTGCATTACTGAAAGAATGTATTGGGGATATCTCAAAGCTTGATATAGCAGAAGTTGCCGCATTAAATTTTACAAAAACTTCTGATGGTACTATTGTCTTTGAAGATATAAAGGATGGCAAAGCACGAATTTTTATTAACATTGGTAAAAACCATAAGATAACACCAGGCGACCTCATCAGGGAAATATCAAAGCGTTCAGGTATTGATGGGAAGCTCGTTGGTAAGATTGATATACATTCTACCTATTCGTTTATTGAAATACCGGAACAATATGCAGAACTGGTGTTAATTTCACTTGATAAAGCACGGATAAAAGGTGTGCCCATTGTTGTGGAGCCAGCTAAAAAGAAAAAGAAACAATGAGATAATGACACCTGCATGCCCTATCTGCACCTCATCAAAGTATAGAACAATTTCAGAAGATCTGTTACTGTGTACAAGGTGTTGCATTATTTATAATACCAATCATGCACCAGCAGTATACTCTACAGATTACTTTGGCCAGGAATATAAACAGCAGTATGGCAAAACGTATGAAGATGATTTTGAATCAATATATGCAGTATCCCTTTCCAGGCTTTCAATAATAAAAAAATATTTAGGGGATAACCTTTCTGCAAAAAGTCTTCTTGATATTGGGTGTGCTTTAGGGTTTTTTTGCAAGGCTGCCAGAGATGTAGGGTTTGGTGAAGTTGAAGGATTGGAAATATCAGAATATGCTGCAAGGTATAGTAGACACAAATATAACATACCGGTTCATAGTACAGGATTTGAAGATTTTATTCCTGTAAAAAAGTATGATGCAATAACTGCATGGTTTGTACTGGAACATTTTAATGACCCGTATGCTATGTTTGTCAAAATATATGAAATGCTTGAAGATAATGGCATTTTTGCCTGTACGCTGCCATCGTATTTTGGGCCATTATTTTATTGCCATAGGAGTCAGTGGGTACGGTCTCATCCCCAGGATCATCGAATTGATGTGGCCCCAAAGAGTATTAAAAAACTTCTTCAGCAAATTGGATTTTCTTATGTACGATGTTTTCCTTCAGGTTACCATCCAGAGCGTTTTGGAACTATCGCCCAAAAATATAAAAAATTGTATAATTTCATTGCACGCTTGCTGTGCTTTTCTGATACTATACTGGTGATAGCATTAAAAAAGGCTTAATAAATTCTTGACACAAATCACAATACGTTTAGAATAGCATTTTTGTTGTGTATTGCATAAAAGTTGTGCTATTGTAAAAAATACATGTAACGTAGCTAAAAAATTCTATATCATTACTGTAATCATATACGTTTTTTCAACTTTGAACTACTATTCTTAATAATGAGGTGGGATGATGAAAAGGACATTTCAACCAAGTGTAATCAAACGATTACGGGCACACGGATTCAGAGCACGAATGAGTACCAGGGCAGGTCAGGAAGTATTGCGCAGGAGAAGACAAAAGGGTAGATACAAATTAACTGTTTCGGATGAAAAGCGAAATTCAAAGTAATTCTTGGTAATATCATAATTCCGTGAAAAGGAGATATTCATTAAAGGGGCTGAAGAGATTTAAAGAAGTCATTGCTAACGGTAAAAGAGTTTATGGCAAAGGGATGAGAATGATAGTATATATGCAACCATTACAGACAGAAGGGTATTTGAGCAATACATTACAATCCCGTTTTGCCGTAGTGGTTCATAAAAACTATGGAAATGCTGTTGAACGGAATAAAATTAAACGACAAATTCGTTCTATTTTGGTGACTCTGATGCCCCAGATACGACAGGGTTTTGCTGTTATTATATTTCCAGACACCACCTGTAAGGCTATGGAATATGATCATCTTGTTACATCAGTGAAACAAGTATTGCTTAAATCAGGAGTACTAAAACAGTGAAGATAAATATGGTTACTATACCGGTAGTGTTAATAAAATTATATAAACTTGTGATTTCACCGGTATTGCCCAATGCATGCAGATTTTATCCAACGTGTTCTCAATATGCCATTGAGGCATTGACCAGGCATGGGCTTTTCAAAGGTGGTTTTTTATCGGTTAAAAGAATCCTTCGCTGTCATCCATTTTGTGATGGTGGGTATGACCCTGTCCCCTGATAATCATTTTTAAGTACGGAAAAATATTCCCTTCCTGTTATCTCCTTTCCACGGTGTGATAGTACACTTATGTGGTATTGTTGTATCTGAGTAAAAATTTTATCAAGAGGTTGTCATGGAAAAAAGGGCTTTGATTGCAGTGTTATTATCATTAGGGATATGGATACTGTGGTTTTATTTATTTCCACCACAGGAAAAAACACCTCCAGTCACCAAAAAAAGTGCTGAAACTCCAACAGTGCAAACTGAAGAAATACAAAAACCTGAAATTTCTGTAGTTTCAAAACTTCAGCAAGCGTCATCAAAAAAGGAAGAAGTTACCATTGATGCCAAATACTATACAGCAATACTTTCCAATGAAGATGGGCAATGTACGTCGTTTATTGATAAGGTAAGAAATATAGAATTAATTGTAACTAAATCAAAATTTGATGCAAAAGGGTTCTTTGATTTCCCTGTTCATTTTTCTACGGGTGAGTTTTTGCATGCAAAGGATATACCATCAGCGTTATGGAAAATGCAAAAAGATGCATCAGCAGTGCGCTTTTCCACAGTTGCTATCGTACAAAAAAATCCACTGGAAATTTCAAAGAAATTTACGTATAACGAAACAGGGCAATATTTTGTTGTATCGTATGCTATCACAAATAAAGGGCAAGGAGAATTTACATTTCCTGAAGGAGGTGTAATATTTTCACCGTCTGATTTTTTAGGGCCATCAATGGATTTTGATAATTCATATAATGAGTTACACAGTATTTATTATATAAATGATAGTTTTGAAAAAGCGCGTAAGGGTGGCGGATTCTTTTCTACACCCCAAGACCTCAAACGTGAAAACGGTGTGGTACAATGGGCGGGCATAATGAGCAGGTATTATCTGTTAATTATGATACCACAGGGTTTTGCAGGTTCGGGTGTAGTGTTTGATAACAGGGTACACTCTGGTTTCAGGACAGGTATTGTGGTACCGGTAAAACCGCTGAAAGCCGGTGAAACGATAACACATGAATTTAAGGTGTATGTTGGTCCAAAAAATAAAGATAAGCTACTTGCTGTTGATAAGCACATTGGCGATGCAGCAGATGTCAGCAAGTGGATTGAACCTATCAGGGATTTTATGATGTGGTGCCTGCTTGAAATAAACAAGCTGATAGGAAATTTAGGATGGTCACTGGTAATATTTTCAGTTATTACAAAAATAATGTTTTTACCATTGACACAACGTTCCACGGAATCCATGAAGAAAATGCAGGAGTTGAATCCTGTGATTCAGGAATTGCGTGAAAAGTATAAGGATAAGCCTGATGTTTTGAATAAAAAGATAATGGAAGTTTACAAAAAGCATAAGGTAAATCCAATGGGGGGTTGTTTGCCATTGCTTTTGCAGATGCCTTTCTTTTTTGCACTGTACAGTGCTCTGATAAATTCAGTAGATTTATGGCAGGCACCGTTTGTTCTATGGATAAAGGATCTATCATTGCCTGATACAATTTACAGGATAGCTGGATTTAATATTAATATTTTGCCTCTGGTTATGACAGGTACAACATATCTGCAGCAGAAGATGTCTTCAGGTGAAGCTACCCAGCAACAGAAGATGTTGATGCTCATGCCGTTAATATTTATTGTTATTTTCTGGAATATGCCATCAGGGCTGGTATTGTACTGGATTATGCAAAATGTATTGCAGATAGGCCATCAGATGCTTATTAATAGATTTGGAAAAAAAAGATAATACAAAATTTTTAAGTGAAATGTGTGGATTTTATAAGTACATTATCTTTAAGAAAAATTATACATGGTCCCAATAACGACCATGTGAATGGGTTAATATAATGATACGGATAGGGAGATGAAGTTTTTATTATCACATTTTGGTAAACATTTTATACAGTAATTGAGACGAATGTAGTAAGAAAAAATATCGATACGTAAAGGAGGGGAGAAACATCACCATACAAACAACTGAACTATTATTATCAAAGTTTCGTAGGAGGCGTGAACATGAAGGTGTTAGATATTGAAGGGAAAACTGTTGAAGAAGCAACGAAGAAAGCCTTATCATTATTAAAAATTAATGATATGAACAAAATCAATATTGAAGTGCTGGATGAAGGAAAAAGCGGTATCTTTGGTTTTGGCATATCACGCCCTGCTAAAATTCGAGTATATTACCAACAACAGGAAGATGATATTGGCCAACAGGCAAAGGAAATTATTGAAAAGATTTTGATGTTGATGGAAGTTGAAGCGAAGGTTAAAGATTATAAGGAAAGTGAAAATAAGGTATATGTTGAACTGGAAAGCTCAAGTTCGGGATTAATTATAGGTAAAAAAGGAAAAACGCTGGAGGCGTTGCAGTTTATGGTTAACCTTCTGGTTAATAAAATGACTAATTCTGAAAAAAAGATCATACTTGATATTGAATCATACAGGGCAAAAAGAGAAAAAGCTTTGCGTAAATTATCTAAAGAAATTGCATTGAAAGTTGCCCGAACCGGCAAGCCATGGACATTAGAGCCCATGAATCCATTTGAACGCAGGCTTATACATTTGACATTGCAGAATGATTCAAAGGTTACTACCAGGAGTGAGGGACAGGGCATTTACCGAAAGGTAAAAATTATGCCAGTAGAAAAACGGTAATGCAGATGGATGATACAATATGTGCTCCGGCAACTCCACCGGTACATTCACCAATAGCCATTATACGGATAAGCGGCCCTGATTCATTACGGGTCGCTTCTTCTATATTCAAGGCACAACGGCACACACAAGAATTTATTCCCCGATATGCATATTATGGTAGTATTCATGATAATAATGAAGAAATTGATGATTGTATTGTAATTTATTATAAACGCCCACAAAGTTACACAGGCGAGGATATGGTGGAGATATTCTGCCATGGCAATCCGATTATAGTAAATAAAATAATGAATTGTATTGTTGCACTCAATGTGCGTATAGCTGAACCGGGTGAGTTTACCCGACGGGCATTTTTACATGGCAAGATGGACCTGACTGAAGCTGAAGCAATAAACCATATAATTGCTGCGCGCAGTGAATGGGAGATAGCTACCGCAATACAGCAAAAGCATGGGTCATTGAAAAATGCGATCAGTGATATTAAACAGCACATCATTGAATTGAAGGCAGATATTGAATGTGCTATTGACTTTGTGGATGAAGATATTGAGATTATATCGTTTGAAAATGCACAACAAAGGATGCACACCATAATTAATAAAATACACGATATACTTAATAGATGCAAGATTGGCCAGCATCTTTCACACGGTATTGATATTGCAATTGTAGGCAAACCCAACGCAGGAAAATCCAGCTTTCTAAACTGTATACTCAATCATGAACGGGCAATAGTATCTGATACGCCAGGAACAACCCGCGACGTCATCAAAGAATCGGTTTCAATTAAAGGTATTCAATGCAACTTGCTTGATACAGCTGGCATACATGAAAAAGCAGATGGGATTGAACTTTTAGGTGTGCAGCGCAGCTACAGGCTGATAGATGAAGTGTCTCTCATAATTTTTATTATTGATGCAGTAACGGGACTGACTTCTGATGATGATCATATTATAAAATTAATTGGCAATAAGCCGTTTATACCAGTCATTAATAAAGCTGATATTGCACCGGAAGAATCAATAGCAATGATTCAGGATGCTATAGGGCAAAAAGGAGTTGTGTTTTCTGCAAAAACAGGCTATGGTGTTTCTTCACTGGAGGATGCTGTATATCAATTTATCAAGTCACAGTATGTTGAGTATAAAAATTCCTTTATTGCTGACATTCGTATGATACAGTTACTGGAACAGTCTCTGATATATGCACAGGAAGCGCTTCATCAAATAATTGTTTGCAGCCCCCATGAAATTATTGCATCAGCGCTTCAAAATGTTATTGATACAATACAAGCGGTTACCGGTGAAATTTCCGTTGATGATGTGCTGAATTCAATTTTTTCACGCTTTTGTATTGGGAAGTGATGTTGAAACTGTATGAATAAATTAGTAACAGTAACGGCTATTGTACTGGTGGCGATAGTTCCTGTAAAAGCCCTGCCTGTTATCAGTGAAGACAGTAAGCAAATATACTGTAACGGTAATTCACTCAGTATAATAGAACAGTATGAAAAAGAAATAGTATCAGGAAAAGCATATCCTGCATTAATTCTGGCAGATATTCATCATATACAACAAGTTGCAGGAATCAGTAAAACATTGTTGTTACTTAAAGAATTAATCAGAAGTGCTAATACAGATGCTGAAAGGCTTTATATTCAGGATATTGTTAACGTAATAGATGCGTTAAACCAAAAAGACACCACAAAGGGTAGCAATCGATGGGATATATACGATAATATCAAAGAAAAAATGCCAAAAAGCATTGCAGCCCTTCAATGCACCAATAGCCCCTGTTTTTTATCAGACAAAAATAAGGTACGTGTATTCCAATATCAAAATGGGTTTATCCCTGTTGAGCAATTTACTCAGGACTATAACGCTACTGGCCTTTGCAGAGGGTCTTTTAAATCCAGTGTACCTGTTACACTCAGGATTTATTCAAATATGGATTATGTTTGTTATATTAACGGGAAAAAAATATGTGTTAATGCTCTGACGGATAAAAAAAAGTTGGTTAGGATGTTTCATATAGAATCTGAAGGTGGTTTTACTGTTGCACTATATTATAAACCTGTTGAAAACATGTTCTTGAAGATACAGTTTTATGATGATACTAACCAGATTATACATTTACCTGATACAGAACATTTATTTTATCATGATGTCCAATGGTATGAATCATATTATGAATATGAAAATCAATTGCTTACACAGTATAATAAACAACGTTCCAATAATGCAACTTTTGAGCTGGCACTTTTTTATGAATCACTGCAAAGTCATGAAGCATTGAAATATTATAAAGAAGCTTTACAATCATATAATGAGTTTGTAGCTTGCAGATTTTTATCTTTGTTGATGAAATATAAAAACAAGCTTCCAGGACATGAACTGGTAATGCACAGTATATTGAAAAATAATGAAAAGTTTACATCGGTATTATGGCAAAACTACTATGATTATATATATAAAAAGAAATCTTTAGATGTTACTCAGGTGCACTATCTGCCCTTACTAATTTACCTGTTGTATCGAGAAAAAGATGTACTGATGAGTAAAAGAGCAAATCTTGAAACTTTGCTTGAACGGTACCCTTTCAGTCATGATCTTGGCTATATTGTTGCTAAAATTATAGCATACCATGACATTACAAAAGCCATTAGTTTATTAGAATCAATACCACAACCAGATGATACTGTGAGAGCTTTATTGATACAATGCTATGAGCAGAATGAGCAATTTGAATCGATAGTATCTATTGTTGAGCACATTAATGCAAATAGATATTTTGATAATTATATTCATGCTCTCATAGCATTAAAGAGATACAATGATGCAAAAAGTGCCTTGTTTAAAAGAATAGCCCAGGGTTTTGATTCACATGCATATGCATTACTTGCAACAATAGCTGATTTGGAAGGCTCTGATGGAAGTATGTACCAACAAAAGCATGAGGCGATAGTTTCTGGTATACCATGGCATGGTGATTATTTAAAGAATGCTTTTGATGATTATGTGCGTAAAACTGTTTTTTCACGATTAGCTTTTGAAACAATACAAAGAAAAGCTTCTGGATTACTGTATTCTTGTTACGCATTAAGAATTATTAATACTACTGTATATTGTTCAGTGTATGACCTGTATTATACTGGTAGTTTGTCACAGATAAATGATTATGCTTTTAGTAAAGATGTAACAATAACAGGATGTACACTATACCTGATTACTGATAACGGAAAGATTGAGAAAAAGAAAATAAACTATATATACAATTCACAACAAAAGGGAATTAAGGCATGTTGTGAAGAAAACCCGAACAGCTATGCTCTGATAGAATTATCATTTATTATAAACAAGGAAATTCCAATAATACGCATCCAGCAGAATTATAATTTATCACAATTTGACATGGACATTCTTGTTATGGATTCACAGAATAAGTTTACTTTTGTAACAGAAATGAAGGGGCAAGTTACAAAAGAAGAGCATGGTATACAGCACATCAGATTTAATGACGATGAGCTATCGGCACATACTAACAGGAATTTTATGGTGATGGCACTTACATCTGAAAACCTGACTCAATGGATTAATGTTGAGAGTACACGGTTTAAAATTGCCGATTATTTTGTTACTGATACTGAATTAAATGGAAATACTGTTGAAGCAATGGTAGCAGAGCTTATGGGAAAATTAAAACAGTATACCATAAATCCCAACCCATATACAAGTACATCGCTTTTACAATTTGCCAGCTCAGGAAAAGGCACACAGCTTGATGCAATACTGTATTCACAGTATATGCTGGCAAAAAATGGAATCATGTCATATATTGCATTTGGTTGTTCAAGTTCAAATAGATTTACTGATAAGTTAAATAAGGATAATGGATTATACTTTGATACGGTAATGCTGTATATACCACTTACCAATGAAAAAGGGGTATGGCTTACCTGTGACGACACATATCCCTCTTCTGATAAAATTGATATTGATAATATTCTGCTTGTTGTTGGTGATGAGATTATTCTACAATCAAAACAATAAGTGATGCTACTTAGCTAACTTTTTTGCCATTAATTTTTTCTTTCTTTTAAGTCTTCGTTTTGCGCGTTTACGCTTAATGCGTGGATTATACTGCTTACTCATAAATTATTTGTCCTCCCTGAAGTTATTACATAACACAGAAAAAATGATATCAGGTAATGTCAACAGATTTTTTATATTCCCCTGATTTCACAGAAAGTAGCAAATGTTTTTACAAACTTCTGGAATGAATATAATACATCTTTGGGATAGGGTTTAACTGTATGGAGGGATTCATCCAGTGTGTGCTGGTTGTGAAATTGTTGCAGATAATAATACATCACTTTGCCCACACGCTCTTTTATACTATGAAGATCTTCAATGGTTACAAATCCCGGTACACAGGTTGTCCTGAGTTCAAAAGATATTTGGTGTTCTTTGAGTAGTGCAATTGATTCAATGATTAAATCAAATGGGAGTTTTGCTTTTGTCAATACTGGATATTTTTCAGGTGATGTTTTAATATCTATTGCTACGTAATCGACAAGCTTTTGCAATAGTAATTTTTTCAACACGTTAGGCTGAAATCCGTTAGTGTCCAATTTTACTTTCAAGCCTGTTTCTTTTAACTTTCCTAAAAAAGGAATAATACCCTTTGCAAGTGTTGGTTCGCCACCGGTAATGACAACACCACCAATAAGGTGCTTTCGTTTTTGTATAAATTCAAGCACCTCATGGTTTGAATATTGTTGTAAATTACAATCATTGCACGCCAGGGATGCATTATGGCAGTAAAGACAGCGTAAATTGCATCCACCGGTAAAAAGGACAGTGCTGATAACCTGTGGGAAGTCAATGAGTGAGGTTTTTTGAATACCCCGAATATTCATGTGTATTTACCTTAAATAATTCATCTTTCATAAACTCTTTTCTTTCATGAAATTCTTCCTGTTTCCCTTTATTCCACTGGTTCACTGGCCTGAAATACCCAACAACCCTTGAGTAGACTTCAACAGGTATCTTTTTTTCATGATGCTTTTGCATTATAAAACCTCCATTTAAATATAAACAAAATTATAAATTTCTTACTGCTGTACCTGTGCTTCAATCTGCAATGGCTTACTATCTTCAATTTCGACATCTATCCCAAACATCTCAAGTTCTTCTTTTGTATGCTCATACGGACAGAATTTATGATTACCCGGTATATACCCATGAACGGGGCAAATACTGAATGTTGGCGTAATGGTAAAATATGGTATATGGTAGTTATAGGCAATGGTCTTAACCAGAAGTTTTACCATCTGGGGATCATCAATCTTTTCACCTATAAAGCAATGCACTACCGTGCCCCCGGTGAATTTTGACTGCAGTTGGTCCTGATGGTCAAGCAAATCAAATATATCGTGAGCAAATCCTACCGGTGGATGAATAGAGTTAGTGTAATATGGCTCGTTTTTGCCGGATGTTATGATGTCAGGAAATCTGTTTTTATCGTGGCGTGCAAACCGGTAGCTTACTCCTTCAGCAGGTGTTGCTTCTAAATTGTATAAATTGCCTGTTTCATGCTGATAGGCGGTAATTTTATCCCGCATAAAATCCAGTACCTGAGCAGTGAACTCTTTACCTTCTTCAGTTGTTATGTCCTGACCTAAAAGATTAAGGCAGGCTTCGTTCATCCCAACAAGACCAATCGTTGAGAAATGGTTAACCCAGTATTTTTTGAATCGTTTATATACATCACGAAGATAGAATTTAGTATAGGGATAAAGATTATTAGCAGTAAAGTTTTCCAGAACTTTACGCTTAATTTCTAATGAATTCCGAGCTAAATCCATTAAATGAGATAAGTTATCAAAAAATTCATCTTTCGTTTTGGCAAGATACCCTAAACGTGGCATATTTATAGTTACAACACCAATACTTCCAGTTAGTGGATTTGCACCAAAAAGACCGCCACCCCGCTTGCGTAATTCCCTGTTATCAAGTCGCAGGCGGCAGCACATGGAACGTGCATCATCTGGATCCATGTCGGAGTTAACAAAGTTTGCAAAATAGGGTATGCCATATTTTGCAGTAATTTCCCATAGCAGGTTTAAAGATGGATTGTCCCAGTCAAAATCTTTTGAAATATTGTATGTAGGTATGGGAAATGTAAAAATTCTGTGGCGGGCATCTCCTTCAAGCATGCATTCGGCAAAGGCGGTATTGAAGATATCCATCTCTTTTTGAAATTGTGCATATGTTTCGTCCATGAATTGTCCACCAATGATCACATGTTCATCAGCTATGGAGTGGGGAACAGTAAGGTCAAGTGTTACATTGGTAAATGGGGTCTGGAATCCTACACGGGTAGGTATATTCATGTTGAAGATAAATTCCTGTAGGCACTGTTTTACGCCTGCATAATCCAAGTTATCGTAGCGTATGAATGGAGCAAGATACGTATCAAAGTTTGCAAATGCCTGAGCACCGGCAGATTCACCCTGCAGGGTATAGAAAAAATTAACTATCTGTCCCAATGCACTTCTGAAATGTTTTGCAGGTCTGCTTTCAACTTTGCCGGGAACACCACCAAAACCGGTTAATAAAAGGTCACGCAAATCCCACCCAACGCAGTATGCAGAAAGCAACCCTAAATCATGTAAATGCATATCACAGTTAACATGTGCATCCCTGATTTCGGGAGGATAAATTCGTTCAAGCCAGTATTTAGCGGTTACTGCAGATGCGATATGATTGTTTAAACCCTGCAAAGAATAACTCATATTGCTGTTTTCGTTCACACGCCAGTCTGATCTGTCAAGGTAATCTTCAATAAGCTGAATGCCTTCATTTAAAAGGCTTTTTCCTTCGCGTATTTTGCGGTGCTGCTCACGGTACAGAATATAAGCTTTTGCAACTTTTGCATGCCCTTTCTCTATGAGCATCTTTTCAACTAAATCCTGAACATTTTCAACTGTTGGAATATGCTCACCTTTATATAATAAGGACAATATATCAACAACCGATTCAGCAATTTGAGCTGCAGTATTTCTGTCAGTGCCACCAACAGCACGGGCAGCCTTGAATATTGCTTCTGTGATCTTTTCTATATAAAAAGGAACTATCCTGCCATCCCGTTTTCTAATAAACTGGGGGCTAGCTTTTGAATCTGCCATATGAAAACTCCGTAAACGGTGAAATAGTAAGAATGGTGAACAAAAAAACTATAATGCAATGGTTATGGATTGTTAGCTGCTGGAATTTTTACAAAACAATGGCATACTGGAACAAAAAAGTCAATAACATTTATGTGACATAACAAAAATAATTTACTATACATATATTAGCATAAATATGTATGTATTCATGGGTCAAGAAAAAATTAAATTTTAAAATTTAATCACTAATTATTCCTAAATGTGGAAATTTGAATAAAATATAAAATAGTGTACATCCCCGCCG